>JAIRXZ010000047.1 GCA_031267995.1 Odoribacteraceae bacterium
GGCGCACACGCGTGTGCGCCCCTACGAATACGCGAGGGCGCCTTGTAAGGGGCGCCCTCGTTGTGGTCTCGATTTGTTCTCGACGCGTTCTCCTCCCGTATATCGGGAGGGGGCGCGCGATTTAGAAGGTGGTAGGTTCGAATCGCACCCAGAGGGTTGGGTTGGCGATATCGCGGTACCAGAAGGTGTTTCCGTCCTGGATGAGGGTGAAGCCGGTGGTTTTGGCGAACCAGGCGCGGAGTTTTATGTAGTAGGGGCTGTCCGTGAGGAAAGCGTAGTTGTCGAAGCCGCTGACGCGGGAGTTGCCGGAATAGTTGGAAGTGAGATCGGAAGGACTGTTCCCTCCCGCGGGCGTGCCGAATCCGGCGGTAGAGTTCCAGTAGTAGTACTGCTTGGTGGCGCCCTCGAGGAGGTAGACGGTGGTGGCGTAGGCGTAGGTGCTGCGGGGAGCCTCGAGGCGCAGTTCCTGGAGGATCATGTCGTGGGGGAGGATATCGGCGGCGAGGGCGTCCCACCAGGCCTGGATGGTGTCGCACATGAGGGTGACCTTGAGCCGGGTGGTGGTGCCGCTGTAGTTTTTGACGTTCATGAGCGCCGTTTTGGTGGCGAGGGCGGGATCTTGCTCGTAGGTGGTGATGTTGGTGGCGTCGGGCGGGTCGAGGACGAGTTTCTCCTGGTCGACGTTGATGGTGGAGGTGAAGGTTTCGCTGCCGGCCGTGACGGTGATGGTGACGGTGCCTTGGCGGGTGCTGGTGGTGGCGTTTGCCTTGGCCTGGAGGATGATGCTGTCGGCGGTGATGGTGGCGGCGAGCCAGGAGGTGGCCGACGGGTCGACGGTGGCCGAGGGGAGGAGGTCGGAGGTGTAGCCGACGGAGGCGGCGCTTTTGTTGACGGGGAGTTTGACCTGGCCGCGGTCGACGCGGAAGGTGAGGGCGGGTTGCGCGACGGCGAGGGTGACGATGCCGATGCTGTCGCCGATGATGACGCTGACGGTGGCGGCGCGCGGGAGGGTGAGGGAGGGGTTGAGGGTGGCGTCGAGGAGGATGGTGTCCTGCCGGAGGGTGACGGTGAGCCAGTCGGGGGGCGTGCCGGGGAAGGCGACGGCGAGGGGGTAGGCGCAGGTGGTGGGTACGATGGCGCTGCCCCCGGTGGGGAGGAATTGTACCTGGTTGTCCATGAGCAGGGTGATGGCGGCCTGGGTGACGGGGATGTAGTTGACGCGTCCGCCGGCGGTGACGGTGACGAGGGCGGTGCGGGTGGTCATGGTGGCGTTTTCGTCGACGGTGATGGTGATGTCGCGTCCGTTGGTGGTGTAGGTGCACCAGGGTTGGTCGACGGTGACGGTGTAGGGTGTGGCGTCGGCGATGGTGATGGTGCCGGTGCCGCCGGTGGCGGGAAATTGGCTGACGTCGGCGCTTTCGACGTGCAGTTGTATGGAGTCGAAGGGGGCCGTGGGGCTGTCCGTCCCGCATCCTGCCGCGAGGAGGAGGAGGGAGAGGAGGTAGGTGAGGTGTTTCATGTTAGTCGTCTATTTTGGTGAGTTTGATGTTGTAATAGCGATAGATGCGGGATCCGTAGATGGCCTGGGTGTCGCCGACGTAGTAGCCGTTGTAGAAGCCGGGGGAGTTGTCGGTGGAGGCGAGGGTGCTGCCGGCGATGGTGGTGAAGGCGCGGAGGGAGAAGCCGTAGGCCTGGCCGACGGTGGTGGATCGCCCGTTGTTGGTGAATTGGATGACGCGGGTGTCGCCTTCGTCGTGGTTCCACTTGCCGGCGAGGCCGTAGGGGGGTCGCCCGACGGTGGCCTGGGTGTAGAAGGAGGTGCCGTTGAGGTAGCTGTAGACGAATCGGAATTCGTTGCCGGCGTCGGTGATGTAGAATGCCTGGTTGACGAGGGCGATGGTGCCTTTCATGGCGTCAAATTCGAGTTCGAAGACGGGGTGGGGGAAGATTTTGGGGATGACCATGTTGAAGGTGACGTTGGCGCGTTTGGCGGTGATGATGGCGGTGTCCACGAGGATGGGGGTGAGGGCGACGACCATGCCGTTGCCACATTCGAAGCGCCAGCGGCCGAGGAACTCGGCGTATTTGAGTTCGTAGTCGGGCGGGAACCCGGGGACGACTTCGAAGGTGGAGCCGGGGTCGGTGCAGACGTATTTGTTGGTGTTGAAGTCCCAGGCGAGGTTTTCAAAGGTGGAGCCGTCGAGGGTGACGGGTTCGTAGAGGCGTAGTCCTTCGGGTGTTTTGATGTAGGGGATGTTGAGGGTGGTGTCCTGCCCGGTGGCGCCGGTGTAGTAGGCGCTGAAGGCGCGGTCGACTTCGGCGGCGGTGGCGATTTCTTGCCCGTTGCCCTGGAAGATGAAGAGGCCGTAGCCGTAGAGGGAGAGGGTGTCGGCGATGTTTTGGGCGAGGGTGTTGACGTCGTTGATGTAGGCGTCGAAGTCGAAGGCGGGGTCGCAGCGGCGCATGACGAGGCGTCGTCCCCATTTTTTGCCTTGGAGTTCGATGGTGTTGTCGTCGCCTTTCATGAAGACGAATTCGTAGTCGCCGGCCCATCCGTCGACGTCGCCTTGTCCCTTTGGCTCGCTGAAGAAGTGCATCACCTTGTTATAGGTGTTGAAGGAGAGGAGGATGGATTGTTCCGAGAGGAGGGCGTATTCCGACGTGGCGACGGCGCCGGCCGGGGCGTTGGTTTCGCGTTCGCAGGCGACGTCCGTGGTGCCGTCGGCGTAGAATTTAATGTGCATGGCGTACCCGCCGAGGGCGGCTTTTTTGTCGGGATAATAGTCGGCGAGCCACCCGTTTTCGGCATTGACGAGTCGCGTCTGCCACGCTTTTTGTTGCGCGGCGATGCGTTCCGAGGCGGGGGCGTCGAAGATGTCCTCCACGGTGGGCACGCAGCCCTGTGCGAGGGTGAGCGCGAGGGCGAGGTATAGTAGATGTTTCATGTGGAATTACTTTAAAAGGTCAGTTAAATCGAGGTTGTTCAGCTCGCCGAAACGCCGTTGTACGACGGCGCGGAGGTAGTCGATGTCCAGCTCCCAGACGTCCTTGAGGTAGGCCTTGACGATGTCCAGCTTGGCGGCGAGGAGGGAGGCGCCGGGTTCGCCGGCGATGGCCATCTGTTCCTCCCACCAGCCGTCGGGCTTGACGACGTAGAAGGCGATGATTTCGACGAAGTCTTCGTCCGGTTCGTCGCGGGCGTACTTGCTGATGAATCCTTTTTGGAGGGCTATTTCCAGCGTGTTGCCGGCGGAGTTCCACTCGTTATAGAGGTAGTCCGCGGGGGTGATGAGGCGGAAGGCGCTGGTGTAAGCTTTCTTTTGGTGGAGGATGTGGGAGAATTCGTGGAACATGGTTTTGAGGTAGTACTCGCTGAGGAGTTCCTGGTTGACGCTGGTGGCGGTGAGGTCGTTGACGAGGTAGAGGGTGATTTTCATCCCGCTTTCGGCCGTTCCCTTGAGGACGGAGGAGGTGGTGTAGGCACCCGACCCTACCACGTGGATGACGCGCTGCGAGTGGGTGCGCAGGAAGTTGACGCCCAGCAGCTCGTCGTACGATTCGTAGAACATGTGCTTGAGGATCTTCGCCAGGGCGAGGGCTTTGTCCGGGATGGCGGGGACAACCTCGTATGACCGGTCCGTCTCCACGTCCTGGAGTTTGTACTGGTACTGGATGTTGTAGGGGTAGGTGTAGTTTTGGAGGAGCCATTGTTCGATCTCGCTGATGGAGCTTCTGTCGGGATCCTCGAAGATGCTTTTGGCGCGGGGGGCGTCCTCGGCGCACGAGCAAAAGGCCAGCGCGCAGGCGACGATGCAGGTGTACGTGAATATCTTTTTCATCTCTTTAATTTTCGGGGGTTATCATCTGGGATTGGGGGTCATTCCGGCCTTGATCACGGGATCCGGCAGCTGGATGGCGCGGCGGGGATCGTTCACCGGCAGCTCGTCGAGGAGGGTGTACCTGTTGTTGGCGTCGATTTCGCGGCGATAGATGACGATGCCGAAGCGCTTGATATCGTACCAGCGGAGGCCGTCGAAGAGAGTCTCCACGCGGCGGAAGTGGAGGAGGCAATGGAGGAAATTCTCCTGCTCGTCGGAGACGATGGGGGTTTCGGGGTTCAGCCGCTTTTTGACGGTGGGGGCGTCCCAGGCGTAGTAGTGGGGATCGTCGGGGGCGTCGGGATCGGGGGTGGGATCGGAGTAGAAGCTATTGATCAGCCCCCTCGTCAGCGTCACCGTGGTGGAGGAGTGCGAGGACATCCACAGGGCGAGGTCTTCGGTAGCCTTGTCGTACTGTTCCAGCATGATGTAAGCCTCGGCGCGGCACAGCAGCGTTTCGTCCGCGGTGAAAGCCACCTGCACCGTCCGGGTGTACCCCGTGCCGGCCACGCGGTCGGTATACTGGAACAGGTTGGGGTACTTGGGCATGCAGATGTAGCCGCCGTAGTTGGAATAGCTGGAAGTTTGGTGGTAGAAGGTGGGAGGACTCGACCTGTACGTGCCCCACGGGCCGGTGACGCGCGAAACCTCCGTGCTGGCGAGGAGCTGGGAATGGGCGTATCGCTTGCCGTAGCTGACGTTGCGGAAGATTTGCCCGGCGTAGGAGTAAACGGGGATCAGGAGCAGGTTGGTCTCGTGCTTGGGCAGGATGTAGTCGCCGGCGATGAGGGAGTAATCCCCCTCCAGCACCGAGTAGTCGCTCACCCGCCGCAGGGCGTTGAGGGGGGTGTTGCCCAGGACAACGGTGGCGTGCTCCACCACCTTGTCGTACTTGCCGTAATAGAGGTAAAAGCGGGTGGCGAAGGCGTGTGCTGCCTTCATGTTGAAGTGGTACTTGGGCACGGTGTAGATGTTATCGTCGATCAGCGGCAGCCCCTCGACGAGGTCTTCCTCGATCCGCCGGTAGACCTCGGCCACGGAAGCCCGCGTGTAGACGGGGGAGACGGTAGTCTCCGGCTCGGTCATGTAAGGCACGCCGAGGTCGGTCTCCCCGTGGCTTTTGGAGTAATGGAGGCCAAAGACGTTCACCAGCCTGAAGTGGTGATAGGCGCGAATCAGCAGCGCCTCGCCCCGTTGCGGGTTCAGCCGCGCGGGACTGCCCAGTTCCTCGATGGCTTGCAGTGCCTGGTTGGCCACGGCGATGGCGCTGTAACACCCTTCCCACACGGCCTTTGGTGAATCGTTACCGGTTTCCAGCATATCCTTCCAGGCAAACTGTTCGTCCTGCAGCCGGTTGTAGGCGGAGCCGAGCGTCCCGCGGCTGTCGATGTTATCCGAGGCCATCTCGGTCAGCACGATGCCGGGGTGCTCGTCGTAGCCGGAGACGAGGAGGCTCGTGATCTTCGCGTCCGTGTCGATATCCGTGCGGTTATCGGGGAGCGTGTCCAAAAATCGTTCGCAGGCGGCGCCCGTCCATGCCAGCGCCAGCAGCGCGGCAACCCGCGTAATAAACCTGTATTTCATAACTCCTTGCATTTAGATTCCAAATCTTAAAGTAAACGTGAACTGTTTCGACAACGGGGCAGAGACGCCACCGGCATGGAAAAACTCCGGGTCGTGCCCGTTCAATTTCTTGTCGGCATAGATGAGGAAGAGGTTCGTCCCCTGCAGCTTCATGGAGAGGCTCTTGAAGCCGGCATCGGCCAGCCACGCCTTGGGCAGCTCGTAGGAGAGGGAGACCTCCTTCATGCGCACGAAGCCGCCGTCGGCCACCCGCACGTTGGAAAAGTTGTACGAGTTGTAGCCGTAGCGGATGTCTACGATCCGGCTATTGCCCGTCGTTTGGCGCGTGGCCAGGATCACCGGGACGTTCGTGAACGCCTCGTCGCCAGGCGCCACCCAGCGGTTTTTAAACTCCTTGGGCATGGCATCGATGTCCGAGTAACCCGACCGGAATACCCGATCCAGCCGCACCTTGTTGCCAAACGAGTAGGTTATAAAGACATTCAACCGCAGCGTCTTGTAAGTAAAGATATTTCCAAGGCTGCCGAAGATCGTCGGCTCCGTCGGCCCCTCGTACTTGAGGAAATCCAGCTTTTCGCGCTCCTGGAAATAGACGTTGGTGGTAGTCACCTGGTGATCCTGGTCGAGGAACGTCGGCACGCCATCCTTGTCCAGCCCCATGAAGGGGATGGAAAACAGCGCCCGGTGCGGGTAGCCGATCTTCCCGAACCCGGTGTTGGTGATAAAGTCGTAGACCCGTTTGCGGGTGTAGAGCTGCGTGATTCTGGCGTGGGTATAAGAGAAAATAAAGTCCGTGTTCCAGGCAAACCCCGCCCGCTTGATGTTTTTGGTGGAGAGCGTTGCCTCGAACCCGTCCGACTTCATCTCGGCGTTGTTGGCATACTTCTCCACCTCCCCGCCGATGCCCAGCGTGGAAATCTCACCGATCAGGTCGAAATTGGCGCGCCGGTACCAGTCCACGCTCAGGTTAACGCGATTATCCAGGAAACCGAGGTCGAGGCCGACATTCAGCTCGTGCTTCTTTTCATACGTCAGGTCGCTGTTTTCGAGCCGACTGATATAGATCTTCGTCTCCTGCTGGTCGGGCTGCGGCCGCCAGATCAGGTCGGGACGCAGCACCACCTTGGAATTGGTCACGAAACTCGGCCCCCTGTCCCCCGTCAAGCTATACGAAGCCTTCAACTTGGCGTGGGAAAGCACCGACTTGAGGGCGTCGCCGTAAAACTCCTCCTCGTGGATATTCCAGGCCCCGGCCAGGTTCCACGTGGGCAACCACCGCGCCGACCGCGCCTTGCCGAGCTTGTTGGTACCCTCGTACCGCAACGTCCCGTTGAACGTGTACTTGCTCATGTAGGAATAGGCGCCGAAGGCAAAAAAGGCAGCGCTCCGCGTCCGCGTTGTCGTCACCTCGTAATAGCCGCTGCCCCCCTCCTTGCTCTGCTTGAACACCTCGTAGGCGTAATTGACGACGTCGCCCATCGAGTACTGCCGACCCCAGCCGGTGAAGGGAACGCGCTGCCGGTCGGCATAATTAATCTCCGTGCCGCCAAACAATTTCATGATGTGGACATTGTTAAAATCCCTGTCCCACGAGGCCGTACCCCTGAAATCGTACCCCACCATCAAATTATCCGTGCGCTTGTAAATACCCCCCTGCGGCAGCACGCTGATGGGCGGCTCCAGCAAGTTGTCCGGATCGGTATACAGGTACGGGTTAGCATCCCGCACCACCGCGTCCGGCATCGCCCGGTACGCCATCGCCTGGTTCGACTCGTCCTTGATGTGGTGCTCCAGCGACGACAGCGTGTACTTCATCGCCCCCAGCGCCGCCAGCTCCACCTGCCGCCGGATCCGCCACTTCACCTCGCCCTGGAACTTCAGGTCGACAACGTTCAGATCCATGTAATTATTCTTCAGCTCGTGATGGATATTAAACGGCGCGTAATTCCGCGTGTAAAACTCGCTGGCGTCCATCGTCCGCGAGGCATTCAGCGCGTAACTGTACGGGTTAATATCGAAATTGCGCGTCACCTCGCCCCTCACCACGTCATTCTCCTGTCCCAGCGTGCCGGGCGCCGACTGCTTGCGGTACGAGGCGTTCGTTATCAGGTTCAGCGACAAGTTCTGCCGGATATTAAACGTCGAATTGAGAATCCCCGTGTAACGGTTCACCGAGCTGGCAATCGTCCACCCCGGGTCAATCATCGCGCTCAGCGAGGCGTAATAATTCGTCTTGTCCGTGCCCCCCGACATGCTCAGCGAGTGATTCTGCTGCAAGCTCAGGCGGAACAGCTCCTTGAACCAATTCGTGTTCCTCATCTCCGCCCGCCTCAGGTAAGCGTTCTTGGCCTCCTCCGTGTTGAGCAAGGCATACGTCCCCGTCGCCTCGTCATACGTGTTCATCAGCTGGTACATCTTCCCGTAGACGCCGCTATTCCGGTCGCGAAACGTCCCGGAAAAAGTCAGCCACCCCTTCGCCTCCAGCTCCTTGTACACGTCCATCTGATCCTGCGAATTCATGATATCAAACCCGCTATAATCGGGGATCAGCCGCGTCGTGAACTCGCCCGTGTACTTCAAATCGCTCGCCCCCTTCTTCCCCCTCTTGGTCGTCACCACGATCACCCCGGACATCGCCCGCGCCCCGTAAATCGAGGTCGCCGAGCCATCCTTCAAAATCTGGAAACTCTCTATATCATCCGCGTTCAACCCGGCGATGGCCGAGCTAATCAGCGTCTCCGCGTCGCCCGACGACAGCGCGTCCGCGTCAACCTCCACCACGTCCTCCATGATCACCCCGTCCACCACCCACAGCGGGCGCGAGCTACCATATATAGAGGTAGCCCCGCGGATGCGAATCTTCGGCGCCGTCCCGAAAGTCCCGGAAATATTCTGTACCGACACCCCCGCCGACCGTCCCTCCAGCGAGCGACTGATATCCGGCAGCCCGTCGATCTTCATATCCTCCGCCCTCAGGTGATCCGTCGCACCGGTAAACAACCGCCTGTCCACGCGCACCATACCCGTCACCACCACCTCCTCGATGGCCCCCACCTCCTCCTGCAACGTCACCAGCGCCAGCGCCCGCGCGCCATCCGCCGGCAACACCCGCGTCACGTACCCCACGAAACTAAACTCCAGCGACACCCCCTCCGCCTGCACCCGCAGCGTGAAATTCCCGTTCGCGTCCGTCGTCGTCCCCCGCAGCGGCCCCGTGGCCTTCTCCTTCCCGTCCACCACCTTGATGGTAGCCCCCACCAGTGGCGCCCCGGCGGCATCCACCACGCGCCCCTTCACCTCCGGCTCCCGCGGCTGCTGGGCGTTGCGGACGAACAGCACGATCGTCTTGTCGCGAATCCGGAAATCCACCTCGCTCCCCTTCAGGCACGCCTTCAGCGCCGACTCGATGTCAGCCCGCCGCAAGCTCACCGTGATGTCCTTCAACCCCATCACCGAGGCATCATTAAAGAAAAAGGTAAAATCGGACTGCTCCTTCACCTGCTCCATGAAACGCGAAAAATCGGAATGATTCAGTTCGATGTTCAACTTCACGTCCTGACCCAGGGCGCCCCCGAACGACGGGTAGATGGCCACCAGCAGCAGCGCCACCGTTGATTTCATCACTCTGCACGTTTTTCTAAAGAAATTACCCCGTGGGGGTTCGTGCACTACACAATTTTGCATACTTTTGTCTCGTTAAGTTATTATTCTAGTTTAACTTATTTCTCCGGGGCAACGAGTACTGCAATACGCGTTGCCCCTTTCTTATATAAACGCCCCGCGGGGGGCGGCTCTAATACACGACAATCACCCGCTCGTCCGCGCGGGATGACGGCTCTAATGCACGATAATCGTCCGCTCGTCCACGCTAAACCGCGCCGACCGGGTGAGGGAAATCACCTCCAGCACCTCCTCGAAACGGTCATACCGCCTCACCTGCCCCGTGTAGGACAGTCCCCTCGCCTCGTCGTTCGCGAACAGCACGTCGACGTTATACCATCGCGCCACCACCTCCAGTACGTCCTCCAGCCGGGCGCTCTCGAAACTCAACCAACCCTCGCGCCACGACGTGAAATAGAGCGGGTTCACCACCCGCTTGCTCCACCCGTCGCCGTCCAGCACCACCTGTTCGCCCGGCGACATCGGCACCTCTTCCCCGCTCACCCGCACCTGGAAACCCACCGACCCCGTCACCAGCGTCGCCACCGTCAACGCCCTCGGCGCGTGCGTCGAAACGTTGAACGACGTCCCTCTCGCCACCACCGTCGCCCCCGGCGTCTCCACGTGAAACTCCTTGCCACCGGCGCGCGCTACCTCGAAATAGGCCTCTCCTTCCAACCTCACCAGCCGATGCTCGCCCGTGAACGCCAGGGGGAAGGACAACCTCGTCTCCGCGTTCACCCACACCATCGTCCCGTCCTCCAGCATGATCTTGAACTCCCCGCCCCTCGGCACGGACACGGTGCGGAAGATCTCCTCCTCGCCGTTCTTCGTATTTTCCCCCGCCAGCATCAGCCGCGCCACCCCTGAGTCCTGCCTGAACAGCAAATCGGGAGCGATCCGCCGCTCCTCCCCCGGCGCCGACGTCAGCTCGATGGCCTCCCCCGCGCCTGTCGACAAGGTGACTCCCGCCGCCATCTCCTGCTTCGTCTCCTTCTCCTCCTCCGCGGGCACATTCCCCCTCTCTCCCAGCAACCACCACGCCCCCACCGCCAACACCAGCACCCCCGCCACGCGCCCCCACCGCCTCAGCCCGGGACGAAGGATGGAGGTTTCCCTCCTTCTTTCCCCCCGCCGGGCGATTTTCTCTTGCTCGATTCTTTTCTCTTGCTGGATGCCCTTCTGCTGTTCGATTCTCTCCTCCTGCTGTTCGATCCTCTCCCTCCTCTTCTTCTCCCGAAGAAACTTCTCCAGCGCCCCGGCGACATCCACCCGTCTATAGTCGAGTCTCTTTTCCCTCAACGCCTGATCGTCCTGCACCCTCAGGAACAGCTCCCGATGCGCCGGGGACTCCTCCAGCCAGGCCTCCAGCCGAAGCCGATCGCAATCGGTCAGCTCTCCCGCCAGGTACCGGACGATAATCTCGGATAATTCAAATATCTCTTTCATTTTATTCGGTGTGTCTTCTCGACAATGAAAACACGGAAAGGGCGAAAACGGGGGGAGAAAAAAGGCCTAAAAAAGAAAATTTCTTTTCACGAAAAACAAACCCCGCCACGAAAGTTAACTCCCGCCTGCATATTTATTGCACGCGGGATATCCCCGCCCCTCCCGCCGAAAAACGGACGATTCCCCGGCATCATTCACGTCAAACCGGTACGATTAAATGGCAAATTCTGAAAATATCAAAACGAGACGAAGCAAAATAAACAAAACAACACGCGATGCTCCGCTACAACTGAACACGAATCGCGCGTGCCTTCCCGGTATTTCGCCTGTTTATTGTCAAAAAGAGCAAATTTTCCAGAACGTGTCGCGTACACGTATCAATTTTTGCATGCATAATTATGCAGACGTGTCAATTCGTCGTGCATTTTTATTTTTTTGGAAAAATACTTGCATAAAACAAAACGCAGATATATTTTTGGGGCGAAATTTAAAATAAAAATCATGCGACACACAAATTCAATTCTTCGGGCGAGTGATAATCGTCAATCTCGCCCACGTAAGTCACCCAGAATAATCAAATGGATGACAGTAGGAATCTTTTGCCTGTTATGCGGGACAGCCACGCTTCAATCGTGCAGCAAAGATGATGGGCCGGTAACAAAGTCGAAAACGGAAGATATCGACTGGGGCCGCTTTGAAGGATTCATCGACGGGAAGGAGTACTCCGTGCAAAACACCCCCTACCCCGAGCGTAATATCCTCATCTCCTCGATACGCATCGGGGCGAGGCCCCTTGACTCCAGCACCTCGTACTTCTCCGGCATCGATGCGATGCAAACAAGTATTCTCCTCGAGGAAAACCTCGTGCTAAGCGTCTACCTCTACAATCTCATGCCGGGCACGCGCGAAATCATCTCCTTCACGCCTCCTCTGGAAGGCACGTACAATCGCGTCGAGCTGGTTCGTTTCGAAAAAAACGCGGAAGGGGAAGAATACAGGGTTTCTTACAGACCGGGAGCAAATTGCGAAACCTCCTTCCACGTGGAGATCACCGACGTGATTTGGGTAACCCCCTCCTCCCCGATCGTCGAGGCCAAATTATCGGGATCGCTCTATAACAAAGAAAAATCCTCGGATTCAATTTATATCAACGCCGAGTATAGCGCCCGATAGGTTCTCGCGCCCGGTAATAAAAACGATAAACACGTACGCGTTATCGAGACGCAACACGCGTCGCCGAGGGTACCCGCGAGGAGCGCCCCCGCGGTATCGTTGGATAATCCCGCGGTTTCGTTGGATAATGCTGTAGGGGCGCGCCTCGCGTGCGCCCTCGGTGACGCGTTGTCCTTATCGGGAGACGTAGCATGCCACGTCTCTACAGCATGGATGTGGGTAACACTGTAGAGACGTAGCGTGCTACGTCTCACGGTAGTTTTTCCATTTTTAATTGTTGGATCGTACATGGGAAAGGGCGCACGCGAGGCGCGCCACTACAGCATTATCCAACGAAACCGTAGGGGCGCACCTGCGTGTGCGCCCTCTCCCGCGTACGCCCCCCCGGCGACAATACGGATGAATCCCCATCCGTACATCAGTAGAGACGTAGCATGCTACGTCTCCCAATAATGCCCAACCCACACGTGAGACGTAGCGTGCTACGTCTCTACAACAATTTACACTTTGGCCCTGACACCCCACGGTTCAACCCCAACAATCTACATTTCGATCCCAATAACCCACAGTTCAACTCCAACACACAACACTTCGGCCCTAACACCCCATAGTTCAGCTCCAACAATCTACACTTCGGCCCCAACACTCCACAGTTCAATTCCAGCAATCTCCTATTCGTTTCCAACAAGTTATCATTTGTTTCCAGCAATCTACAGTTTGTTTTCAACAAGCTCCTATTCAGTTCCATTATTAGAATAACAAAACTCGTTATTAGAATAACGAAACCCATTATTAGAATAACAAAACCCGTTATTAGAATAATGAAATCCATTATTAGAATAATGAAGCCCATTATTAGAATAATGAAACTCATTATTAGAATAATGAAATTCATTATTAGAATAATGAAGCCCATTATTAGAATAATGAAACTCGTTATTAGAATAATAAAACCCATTATTAGAATAATGAAACTCGTTATTAGAATAATGAAACTCGTTATTAGAATAACAAAACTCGTTATTAGAATAATAAAATCAATTATTAGAATAACGAAACCTGTTATTAGAATAATGAACTCCATTATTAGAATAATGAAACTCGTTATTAGAATAATGAAACCCATTATTAGAATAATGAAACCAATTATTCCTATCTTTGTAGCCAATTAAGAATAACGCGAACCAAACTAAGCACAATGCAAGCAGGATTAGGTGTAATGCAAGCAGGATCGGGTATAAAGTGAACCAAATTAAATCAAA
>JAIRXZ010000072.1 GCA_031267995.1 Odoribacteraceae bacterium
AATTGCTTGATCAGCGCGATTTATCCTTCTCGGTCTTGCGTCCCCTGATCTTTGAAACTGCCCACAAAGTCATGTCGATCTCCCCGAAAGACGCCCAAACAGGCCCCGCGAGGCGAGGAGACGAAGACATTTTGGCCATTCACAGGCAACAACTTAAATCTATCGATCAGGAAATGTTGCCCCTCTACACCCTGCTCTCCGACCTGATCAAAAGGGAGACGACCGAGCGAAAAGTTGTCGAGGAGGAGACGCGCGAGACGAAAGCAGGGGACATGCTCACTTTATGGTGAATTTACACGAGATACACATATGTTTAAAGATGATTTGAAACGGATTAAGACTTTCATATTCGACATAGACGGGGTCTTTTCCCGCCAGGAGATGAACATCACGCCCAAGGGGGAATTGATACGCACCTCGTGCGCGAGAGACGGGTACGCCGTGATGTATTGCATCCAAAAAGGGTACCTCGTGTGCATCATCTCCGGCGGATCCGCCCCGGGCGTGCGGGAGCGTTTTGAACGCTTGGGAGTCGAGGACATCTACCTTGAAGTGGAAAACAAGGTAGAAGCGTTGAATGAATTAGTCATCAAGCGAAACCTGGATCTGGAAAACGCGATGTACATGGGAGACGATATCCCGGACTACAACGTGATGAAGATGGTAGGCATCCCCGTTTGCCCGGCGGACGCTTGCGAGGAGATCAAGTCCATCTCCCGCTACATCTCGGACGCGGCGGGAGGCGCCGGCTGCGTGCGCGACGTCATCTCGCAAGTGCTGAAAGCCAAGGGAGAGTGGATGGACACGCGCTGCTACGTGAAAGCAAAATGAACCGGAACTACCGTTTAATCCTGGCCTCTGCCTCCCCCCGCCGCCAGCAATTGATGCGCGACGCTGGCCTTCCCTTCGAGGTACGCCTGAAGCCCGTTCCGGAGCTTTACCCCGCCGCGTTGCCTCCCGAGGAAGTCCCCGAATACCTTGCCCGCCTGAAAGCCAAGCCCTTCGCGGGGGAACTGCTCCCGGACGAAATGCTAATCACCGCGGACACCGTGGTATGTATCAACGGGAAAATCATCGGAAAACCGGGCGACAGGGAAGAAGCCATCGCCATGCTGACGGAGCTTTCCGGCAATCGCCACCTCGTCGTCACGGGCGTCTGCATCACCACCAACGCCCGCCAACTCTCCTTCAGCGCCCACACCCACGTCTACTTCCGCGACCTGCGCGAGGACGAAATCCGCCATTACGTGGATCACTACCAGCCCTTTGACAAAGCCGGTGCCTACGGCATCCAGGAATGGATCGGCTACACCGGCATCGAGCGCATCGAAGGCTCGTTTTACAACGTGATGGGACTCCCGATCCAGAAACTATACCAGGCGCTCGACCGCTGGCCTGACCAAGAAACCGCCATTAATCACCCTTAAACCGATACCCCCATGAAAAAAATCGTCACCATCGCGCTATCCTGTCTACTCATCATCCCCGCCCGCGCGGACGAGGGGATGTGGATCCCCATGTTACTCGAAAAATACACCATCGAGCAGATGCGGCAAGCCGGCTTCAAACTCTCGGCGGAAGACATTTACGACATCAACAAAGCCTCGCTCAAAGACGCCGTCGTCGGCCTCGGCAGGGAGGGGCAACCCTTCCACCACTTTTGCACCGGCGGCATCATCAGCGACGACGGCCTGGTAGTCACCAACCACCACTGCTCCCACGCCCTCATACAAGCGCACTCCTCCCTGGAACACAACTACCTCCGCGACGGCTTCTGGGCGCGCGACAAACGCGAAGAACTCGCCAACCCCGGCATCACCGCCTCGATACTCGTGCGGATGGAAGACGTGACGGAACAACTCGCCGCCGCCATCCCCGACGACGAGCGGGACGAACCCCTCCGGGACGCCATCGCCCGCCTGACGCGGGAAACCGAGAAAAACAACCCCGGCACCCGGGCAAGCATCAAGCCCTACTTCAACGGCACCCAATACTTCCTCTCCATCTTCAAGATTTACAAAGACGTTCGCCTGGTTGGCGCCCCCCCCTCGGCCATCGGCTCCTTCGGCGGCGACACCGACAACTGGGCATGGCCGCGTCACACCGGCGACTTCTCCCTCCTCCGGGTCTACGCCGGCGAGGACAACGAACCCGCCGCCTACTCCGGGAAAAATCGCCCCTACAAGCCGGCAACCTCCTTCAAAATCGCCACGGGAGGCGTGAACGAGGGAGACTTCACCGTAGTTTTCGGCTACCCCGGCACCACGCGGGAATACCTCCCCTCCTTCGCCATCGACCAGCTGGTAGAACTCGAAAACCCGCGCAAAATCAAGATCCGCGCCGACAAACTGGCAATAGTCGACCGCGCGATGGAATCCGACGAACTCCTGCGAATCAAGTACTCCGCCAAAGCCGCCGGCATCGCCAACTCCTGGAAAAAGTGGCAAGGCGAAATCAAGGGACTGAAACGCTTCAACAGCGCGGCAGAAAAGCGCGAACTCGAAAACCGCTTCACCGACTGGGCGCGGGAAAAACCGGCCTACGCGGGACTGGTGGAGCGATACCGCGACCTCTACGCCGCCAGCAACGACTACACCCTGGCGCTCGTCTACGCCACGGAAGCCGGCACCCGCGGGGCAGAAATCATGGCCTTCATCTCCCAGCTGCAGGCCAAATTCTCCCGCCTGCCCGATCAACCCGCCCTCGCCGCCTACCGCGCTGCCCTCCAGGCGGAAGCCGACGCCTTCTTCAAGGACTACGACGTCGACACCGACCGCCAAATACTCGCCGAAATGCTCCGTCTCTACAACACCGCCGGCCTGGGCGACCGCTGGATCCCCGGCGTCGTCACCTTCACCGGCGACCACGAGCGCCTCGCCGCCGACCTCTTCGAAAAATCCACCTTCACCGACCCCGCCAAACTATCGCGAGCCATCTCCACCCTGGACGCCCGCCGCGTCGCCCGGATAGAACGCGAGCCGCTGAGCCTCATGCTGGCGGGAATCAACAACTTCCTCGAGACCACCATCATCCCCCCGCTGCGGGAAATACAGCTCGAGCTACTCGAGTTAGACAAATCCTGGATGCGCGGCCTGATGGAAATGCAGCCCGAGCGCCTCTTCTACCCCGACGCGAACTCCACCTTCCGCGTCGCCTTCGGCAAAGTCGCCGGCTACGAGGCCATGGACGCCGTCTACTACAACCCCGTCACCACCCTCGCGGGAATCATGCAAAAGGACAACCCCCTCGTCCACGACTACAACGTCCCGCCGCGCCTGCGAGCGCTCCACGCCGAATCGGGAAACATCCCCGTCTGCTTCATCGCCACCAACCACACCACCGGCGGCAACTCCGGCAGCCCCGTGCTAAACGCCAGCGGCCACCTCGTCGGCCTCAACTTCGACCGCGCCTGGGAGGGCGTCATGTCCGACTACTCCTACCACCCCGAAATCTGCCGGAACATCTCCGTCGACATCCGCTACGTCCTCTTTATCATCGACAAATACGCCGGCGCGCGCCACCTCATCGACGAGATGACCCTCGTCCGGTAGCCCGCCGCCCCCCGTACCGCGGCGGTGGCCGCGCCGGTCGTAGTGACGAACAAAATTACACCCGTGGGGTGGACAAGCCCCGCCACCGGCGCGCCCCCCCCCCCCGGGGCGGACGCCCCCCCCCGGGCGCGGCGGGG
>JAIRXZ010000130.1 GCA_031267995.1 Odoribacteraceae bacterium
GGACAACGTGGTATTGCAGCCATTGATTTACGGGGGAAGCGTGCACGCGCACCCACTGGAGGTGTTCCTGGTGATTTTGCTGGCTGGGAGCGCGGCGGGAGTGGGGGGGATGGTGCTGGCTATCCCGGTCTACACGGTGGCGAGGGTGGTGGCGAGGGAGTTTTTCGGGGAGTACCGCGTGGTGCGGTCGTTGACGCGCGGACTGGGGTCGCCCGGCGACGGGGGGGAGGGTTAGTCGGGGGGGAGGGCGATGGCGAGCGCCTGCGGGATGGTGCTAACGTAATGGATACGAAGCCCGCGCGTGTGTTCTTTTTTAATCTCGTCGATGTCTTCACGGTTCTCGCGGCAGAGGATAATTTCCTTGATGCCGGCGCGTTTGGCGGCGAGGATTTTTTCGCGTATCCCGCCGACGGGGAGTATCTTGCCGCGGAGGGTGATCTCGCCCGTCATGGCGAGCGCTTTCTTGACGGGGCGGCCGGTGAGCGTGGAGGCGAGGGAGGTGACGATGGTGATGCCGGCGGAGGGGCCGTCCTTGGGCACGGCGCCGGCGGGGACATGGATGTGTATGTCATGGGCGTTGATGTCGCGGGCGGCGGCGCCGAGCTGGTCGGGATTGGCCTTGAGGTACTGGAGGGCGAGCGTCGCGGATTCCTTCATGATGTCGCCGAGGCTGCCGGTCATGGTGAGATTGCCTTTGCCGGGGCTGGCGCTGGATTCGACGTGTAGTATCTCGCCGCCGACGGCCGTCCAGGCCAGGCCGGTGACGATGCCGGGGGGTTGATTGTCCTGGTAGCGTTCGCGGGCGTGGATGGGGGTGCCGAGGATGCGTTGGGCGACGGTCGGGGGGACGCGGGTGATGCTGCCGGGATCGGTGGCGATGTCGCGGGCGGCGTGGCGGGCGATCTTGGCGATGGCTTTGTCGAGGCCGCGCACGCCGGATTCGCGTGTATACTTGTCGATGATGGTGTCGATGGCCGCGTCGTTGATGGTCAGTTGCGCGGGCGCGAGGCCGTGGTTCTGGAGCTGGCGCGGGATGAGGTGTTTCTTGGCAATCTCCCTTTTCTCCTCGAGGAGGTAGCCGGTCATTTCGATGATCTCCATGCGGTCGCGGAGGGGGGGGGCGATGGTGGAGAGGTCGTTGGCGGTGGCGATGAACATCACGCGGGAGAGGTCGTAATCCAGGTCGAGATAGTTGTCGTGAAAGGTGGTGTTCTGCTCGGGATCGAGCACTTCGAGGAGCGCGGATTGCGGGTCGCCCTGGTGGTCTTGCCTGATTTTGTCTATCTCGTCGAGGATGAAGACGGGATTTGACGTCCCGGCTTTTTTAATTTCCCTGATCACGCGTCCCGGCATGGCGCCGATGTAGGTGCGGCGATGCCCGCGGATCTCCGCTTCGTCGTGGAGGCCGCCGAGGGATACGCGGGCGAGCTTCCTGCCAAGGGCGCGGGCAATGGATTTACCCAGAGAGGTTTTCCCCACTCCCGGAGGGCCGTAAAGGCAGAGGATGGGCGATTTCATGTTCTTCTTGAGCTTGATGACGGCGAGATGTTCGAGTATCCGCTCCTTGATTTTTTCCAGCCCGTAGTGGTCTTCGTCAAGCACGCGGGCGGCGCGGCGGAGATCCAGATTGTCCTTGCTGTAATGCTCCCAGGGGAGTTCAATAAGTTCTTTAAGGTAGTTGTACTGAAGGGCGTAGTCGGGTGCAGATGGATTCTGTCGGGCAAGTTTGGCGAGTTCCTTGCGGAAGATCTCGGCCGTTTGCTTGCTCCACCTCTTTTTGGCGGCCGCCTCTTCAAGCTCGCGGGTGTCCTGGTCGACGGGGTTGCCGCCGAGTTCGTTCTGGATGGTTTTAATCTGCTGGTGGAGAAGATATTCGCGCTGCTGTTTGTCAATGTCAATCTTGACCTTTTGCTGTATGTCCTGCTTGAGGGCGAGAATACTCACGTGGCGGGCCAGAATTTCGAGCAGCGTGGTAGCCCGCGTCTTGAGGTTATCTATTTCGAGCAGTTCTTGCTTGGCGCGGTAATCGATATCATTGCTGGAAGAGATGAAGTTGATGAGGAAAAACATGCTCTCGATGTTCTTGAGCGCCATGGTGCTGACATTGTCGGGCATGTTCCCGGAAATCTGGATGATCTTGAGGGTAATCTCCTTGAGCGACTCGGTAATGGCGTCATACTCGCGGTCGTCGACGGGCGGTCGCTCCTCCTGCTTGGGGGTGATTTTGCCGACGTGGTAAGGCTCGTCGTAAAGCACGTCGTCGAGGATAAAGCGCTTCTTTCCCTGGAGGATAGCGGTGGTGGTTTTGTCGGGCATCTCCAGGAGCTTGAGGACAGACGCAATGGTGCCGGTGTGGTAGAGATCGGGCTGGGTGGGATTTTCCGTTTGTGTATCGCGCTGGGCGATAACGCCGATGAGCGTACCTTGTTTGTACGCGTCGCGGACGAGGCGGAGCGATTTTTCGCGGCCGATGTTGATGGGGATGATGACGCCGGGGAAAAGAACGGTATTGCGGAGGGGGAGCACGGGGACGGTGTCGGGAAGTGGCGGATGTTCAGCGGCTTGGTCGACCTCCTCGCCGGTAATGGGGAGAAACTCTTGGCTGTCGCCGGGTGTGCTTTCCATGACAAGGTTGCTAATTATTTCGTCGTTGGTCATTGTTGCCTGTTGTTTTTGGTTTCTTTTGCTGTCATTTTGTCAATGATTGCCGCCTGTGGCGGGGTGTTCGGGGTCGGGCAATTCCTGTGCCAAAGATTTTTCGGGGCGACGGGGAGGGTAGATGGCGGCGCGTTTGTTACTTTCGCGGACTTTATTGCTTGTACGCGTATGATATTATTTGATGATTCGAGTTGGAGGACATTGCGCCCGCTGACGTTGACGCGCCCGGTGGGGTGCCTGAGGGTGGGGATCTTGACGATCGGGGAGAAGTGGGCGAGGAGGCTGGGCGAGGCGGTGTCGTACAAAACGCGGCCGAGCCTCGCGGAGCTTTTCCCCGCCTTGCCGGGAGCGTCGCGCCTGTGGGTGAACGGATCGGTGTGCCCGACGGACGAGTTGACCGCCGCGGTGTCGGGATTGCGCGGCGGCGAGGCGTTGCTGGCGGGCGAGGTGCCGGTGGCTCTCCGCGAGCGGGAAGGGGCGCCGCTGGAAAGCTGGGAAGGGGTGCCGGCCGGTTTCGCACGCCGGACGTACAGCGGCGCGGTGACGAGAATCGAATATCCTTACCAGCTATTTGCCTGTAACGGAGCGGAGATAGCGCGGGACTTCGAGTTGTTAACGGCGGGTCGGCCGAGCGCACCATTGGGCGACGGAGTGCAAGTGCGGGGCAATTTTCCGGTATTCGCGGAGGAGGGAGCGATGTTGCGCGACTGCCTGATTAATACCGCGGATGGGCCGGTATACCTCGGCCGGGGGGCGGAGATCATGGAAGGCTCGCTGGTACGCGGCCCGGCGGCGTTGTGCGATTACGCGGCGCTGCGGATGGGTGCGCGGGTGTACGGGGCGACGACGTTAGGCCCTTTTTGCAAGTGCGGCGGCGAGTTGGACAATGTCGTATTTGCCGGATTTTCAAGCAAGGCGCACGAGGGCTTCCTCGGTCATTCGGTGGTGGGGGAGTGGTGCAACGTGGGGGCGGGGACGTCCGTCTCCAACCTGAAAAACTCGTACGGGGAGGTGAAATTGTGGGATTACGCTCGCGCCCGCTTCCGGGCTACCGGCTTGCAGTTCTGCGGCTTAATCATGGGCGACCATTCGAAGCTGGGGATCAACATGATGATCAACACCGGCACGGTGGTGGGGGTATCGGCGAACCTGTACGGTAGCGGTTTCCCCCGGAACTTCATCCCCTCCTTTGCCTGGGGCGGCGCCGCCGGTTTTCAGCGGCAAAGTTTCTCGTGTTTCGCGGAGATCGCCCGCGCGGCAATGGCTCGTCGCGACATGCCGCTCGAGGACGCGCAGTCGCGGCTGCTGGCCTTTTTGTACGAGCACCCGGACGGGGAGTGAAAAAAAGAACCGCCTCGAAAAGCGGTTCCCCCTCTGTCTCTCCCGATGTCGGGATTATTTTTTCCGGCTGTCCATGTGCGTTTTATAGCGATTCATGAACTTATCCACGCGTCCGGCGGTGTCGATCAACTTGACCTTTCCGGTGTAGAACGGGTGGGAGGAGTCCGAGATCTCCATTTTGATCAGCGGGTACTCGACACCGTCGATCTCGATGGTCTCTTTGGTGGCGGCAGCCGATTTCGTGATGGTGGTGACGCCGTTTGACATGTCTTTGAACACCACTAATCTGTAGTTTTCAGGATGTAGACCCTTTTTCATGTGTTATCTATTTTAATGGATTATTTCGTTTTAACGATGCCGCGAAGATAGTTCATTCACTGTTAATGCCAAAGAAATGGAGGTTTTTTTTCGCGTTTTCGCTCGCGCGCGCGTTCAAAGATTTATTCGCCGTTTTTTGCCCGCTGTTCGTTTCGATTGAGTACATTTACCCCATCTTTTAAAAAATTGTCGTATGAGGCGTTATTTTTTAATATGGGCGCTGTGCCTGGGGTGTCAGCACCAGCCGTTGGACTTCGCCCCGGAGCCTGAGGCCGTGCACGTTGCAGAGACGTTGGAAGGATGGGCGCGGGTGAAGCTCTGCGACACGCTTCCGCGCGCGATAAGCCGGGCGGGAGGCGTGGAGACGGGCATCCCCGACCTGGATCAGGTGGCGCGGGCGTATGGCGCGACGCGCGTGGAGCGGGTTTTTTCCGACGGGGGCAAGTTCCGCGAACGCCGCCGCGCCGCCGGCCTGCATCTGTGGTACGATTTTTATTTCGGCACGTCGCAACCGATAACGCGGGCAATTTCAGATCTTTCCGACTTGCCGTTCGTGGAGGTTGTGGAGCGTATTCCCGTTTTCCGTCGCCAGTCGTCGTCGGCGCCTCAACTTTTCCCGCGCCCGCCCGCCACGCGCGACGGGGAGCCGGATTACCCGTTTGACGATCCCGAACTGCACCGGCAGCACCATTACCAGAACTTCGGACTACTCCCCAATTCCGTGCCGGGCGCTGATATTAACCTATTTGCAGCCTGGAACGTGACGCGTGGCGATCCCGGCATCGTGGTGGCGGTGATCGACGATGGTATTGATATTCACCACCCCGACCTTGCCGCCAACATCTGGGTGAACGAGGCGGAACGGGATGGCGCGCCAGGCGTGGATGACGACGGAAACGGCTATATTGATGACATTTACGGTTGGCGTTTCGACTATTTTAGCGTCTCGGACACGCTGTGGGGAGGCGGGGAGATTATCCCGATGGATCACGGCACCCATTGTGCGGGAATCATCGCGGCCGTTAACAACAATGGCATAGGCGGTTGCGGCGTGGCTGGTGGCGGCGGCCTGGGCGACGGCGCGCGGCTGATGAGTTGCCAGACGTTTGTCCCCGACTCGACGGGCGATCCATTCTCCGACAGCCGATCGGGGCGAAAAGCGGACGAGGCCTGGCTCTACGCCGCTGATAACGGGGCAATTATCGCCTCGTGCAGCTTCAGCAGCGAGAGCCTGTCGGCCTCTTACCAGGCCGCTCTCGACTATTTTATAGAGAACGCGGGAGTAGCCCTCGACGGTTCCCAATACGCGCCCATGCGGGGAGGGATAGTCATCTGCGCCGCAGGAAATTACGCCAACGAGATACCGCGCTATCCGGGGGCTTACGCGCGCTGCCTCTCGGTCGCGTACGTTACCTCCAATTTCGTGATCTCCTCCAACGCCAGCTACGGCGATTGGGTCAATCTCGTGGCTCCTGGCGGGTCGTCAAGCTCAACTTTTGGCAGCGGCGGCATCGGTGGCGTTTTCAGTACCATCGCCACGGGCAGTACGAACGGCATTTCAGACGGTTACGGTTACAAGTCGGGTTCTTCCATGGCCACCCCTCACGTGGCGGGCATTGCGGCTCTTGTCATTGCCAAATTCGGCAGCCCGCAGCCCGGATTTATTGCCGATTCATTGAAGGCGAGGCTACTGCGGGGGGTGCGACCGGTGGAGCAGTACAATCTTCCCAAGTATCATGGAAAAATGGGGACGGGATTGGTTGACGCCCTGCTCGCGCTGAAGTCCGACGAAGGGCGACGACCGGAGACGCCGCCGCTGCCGGAGGTGTCGTGGCGCACCAACTCCGTCGACATCGGCTGGGTGGTTACGCGGGATCAAAATTATCTCCCCGCCGCGCGTTTTCAGGTGTTTTGGAGCTTGTCGTCCTTGCAGGGTTTCGACCCGGAGGCGCCCGGCGAGGGGGTGAATGTCATCACGTTGGAGAATAGTCTTGCCGTCGGGGACACCCTGCGCGCGACGATTGGCGACATCCCGGAACGCACGCAATATTACCTGTCGGTGGTTGCCGTTGACGAGTATGGCAACTATTCGCTCCCGCGCTTTTTTGCCGGGAGAACGCTGGACAACACGGCGCCTACCCGCCGCACCGATGTCCCGTTCCAATTTTACTTTGAACGGCATGAGCCACTGACGATTGATCTCGCCAACTACTTCTCGGACACCGCCGATGATTCGCTGCGGTATGCCGCCGTCAGCACGGACGTGGAGGTGCTGTTCGTGAGCCTGGCGGGGGGGAGCCGGCTGACTTTTCGCCCCGTCGCCGACGGGTTTTGCCGCGTGCGGGTTAGCGCGACCGATAATTTTGGCGCGCGGGCGTACGCGGAGTTTGTTATCATGGTGAGGGCGAGCACGCTGGATGCCGATTTTTATCCCAATCCGGTGGTGGATAGCCTCCACGTCCGCATGGGGAAGGAGGTGGAGGGGCAGAAGAGGGTGCGCGTGTATAATTCGGTTGGCGTGAAGGTGCTGGATGCCATCGTGTTTGTCCGTCCGTTCGCGCCCGGCGCCCTGGATCTTTCTGCATTGAGTGGCGGCGCGTACATCGTCGTGCTGGAGCACAATAATAAGGAGATACGGCAGGGCATCGTGAAGTATTGAGCGCGTCGCGGGGTGATGCACGGGGCGCGGGTACGGCGAGGGAGGTGAGTTGTTCGCCGATTGCCCTTCACCGGCTGTTGACAAGGGTTTTACGAGGATTTCCGGTTGCTCATCGGCCGTTGCCAAGGTAAAAAGATGGCTTTTTTATTAGCCGGCGGCCGTTGGCAAGCTTTCGGGAATCCCGCCGACCCGCCGCTGGCCGTCGGCAAGCTTTCGGGAATCCCGACGACCTGCCGCCGGCCGTCGGCAAGCTTTCGGGAATCCCGACGACCTGCCGCTGGCCGTCGGCAAGCTTTCGGGAATCCCGACGACCTGCCGCTGACCGTCGGCAAGGTTTCGGGAATCCCGACGACCTGCCGCTGACCGTCGGCGGGGTTTCGAGCGTCCTCGACGCCTTGCCGCTGGCCGTCGGCGCATTGAAATTCAGTACACCTTAATACATGCGCGCGATTTGCTCCTTGATCCGCTCGTCCGTGATATAATCGTCGAAATCCATCCGCTTGTCGATGATGCCCGACGGGGTCAGCTCGATCACCCGGTTGCAAACGGTTTGAATAAACTCGTGGTCGTGGGAATTCATCAGGATCACCCCCTTGAAATTTACCAGCGTGTTGTTAAACGCTTGAATCGACTCTAGATCAAGGTGATTCGCCGGGGAGTCCAGCAGCAGCACGTTGGCGTTGGATAGCATCATGCGGGCAATCATGCAGCGCATTTTTTCGCCGCCGGAGAGCACCTTCACCCGCTTGTAGATCTCCTCGCCCGAAAAGAGCATCTTCCCCAGGAAGCCCCGCAGGAAAGTCTCGCTGGTGTCCGCCGAGTACTGTCCAAGCCACTCTACCAGTGTCATATCCGTCTCGAAGAAAGCGGAATTATCCAGCGGCAGGTAGGCGCTCGTGATCGTCACGCCCCAGGTGAAACTGCCGTCGTTCGGGCGCGCGTTGCCGGTGAGCACCTCCAGCAGGGCGGTCATCGCGCGCGGATCCCTGGAGAGGAAAATGATCTTGTCGCCGCGTTCCACCGTGAACTCGACGTCGCGAAACAGCCACTCGCCATCCATTTGTTTGCTCAACGCCCGCGTTTCCAGGATGCGGTCGCCCACCTCCCGCTCCGGCGTGAAGATGATGCCGGGATATTTCCGCGTGGAGGGCAGAATCTCCTCCACGTCAAGCTTTTCCAGCATCTTTTTGCGGCTCGTCGTCTGCTTCGACTTCGCCACGTTCGCGCTGAACCGGGCGATAAACTCCAGCAACTCCTTCTTCTTCTCCTCCGCCTTTTTGTTTTTCGCCTGCGCCTGGCGCAAAGCGAGTTGACTCGATTCGTACCAGAAGCTGTAGTTGCCGGCGAAGAGCTGCACCTTGCCGAAATCGATGTCCACCGAGTGGGTGCACACCGCGTCGAGGAAATGGCGGTCGTGGGATACCACCAGCACGGTGTTTTCGTAATTCGACAGGTAATTTTCCAGCCACATCACCGTATCGAGGTCGAGATCGTTCGTCGGCTCGTCCAGCAGCAGGTTATCGGGCTTGCCGAACAAGGCCTGCGCCAGCAATACCCGCACTTTTTCCCTGCCGCTGACCTCCTTCATCAACGAGGCGTGAATTTCTTCGCGGACACCCAGGCCGCTCAGGAGGCTGGCCGCGTCGCTCTCCGCGTTCCAGCCGTCCATGGCGGCGAATTGCTCCTCCAATTCGGCCGCGCGCATCCCGTCGGCGTCGGAAAAATCGGTCTTCGCGTAGATGGCGTCCTTCTCCCGCGCCACTTGCCAAAGGCGCTCGTGCCCCCGTAACACCGTCTCCAACACCGTACATTCGTCGTACGCGAAGTGATCCTGCTTCAATACCGAAAGCCGCTCGCCCGGCCCGAAAAAGACCGAGCCGCGCGTCGGTTCCAGCTCCCCGCTCAATATCCTTAATAGCGTTGATTTGCCCGCGCCGTTCGCGCCAATCACCCCGTAACAGTTTCCCGGTGTGAACTTTAAGTTCACGTCCCGGAACAACGTCCTCTTCCCGAACTGTATCTCTAAGCCCGCAACTGTTATCACTTTTCCCTATTTTTTGTTTTACTTTTTGAAGCCGCAAAGGTAATACGATTTTTCAGACAAAAAACGCGAAACGCCCTCTTTCCGCCGGGTGGTTTCGCGAGGTCGCGACGCCTCCGCAAGGGGCGGAATTTTTAGCGCCGGAATTCCTTGCGGATTGATAATTATCGTTTATCTTCGCGAGGCAAAAAAAGCAAGGCTATGACGAGAAATTTTTTGGGCTTTTTACTTGGCTGCATCACGCTGATCTCGTGTGGAGAGTACCAGCAACTCCTTAAAAGCGAGGACTACCCGTTGATGTACCGGAAGGCTATCGAGTATTATAACCGGGGAGATTACAAGCGGGCGGAGGAGTTGTTTACCGGCATTCGCAGCGTGTTTAGAGGGCACGCGCAGGGAGCCACGGTGGACTATTATTGTGCCTTGTGCAGCTATAACCAAAGACGTTACGAGGATGCCGTGGCGCATTTTCGATATTTCGTGAAGAATTACCCGGAGCATGAAAGCGTGGAGGATTGCCTCTATATGATAGGTTATTGCAACTATTTGTCGTCGCCTAACGTGCGTTTAGACCAGACCGTTACGGAGGAGGCCATCAAGGATTTCCAACTGTTCCTGTCGCGCTACCCGGATAATTATCGCAAGGAGCAGATCAACGAGTACATGGATATTATGCGCGACAAGTTGTCGTACAAGGATTTCCTCTCTGCCGAGAATTATTACCGGCGGGAGCATTACAAGGCGGCGGTGATCAGTCTGGACAATTGCCTGAAGGATTATCCCGGCACCAAGTACCGCGAGGAGATTATGTACATGCTCTTTAACTCGAAGTACGAGATTGCCTATAATAGTTACGAGGAGCTACAGTACGAGCGCTTTACCGAGGCCAAGGAGGAGTACTATTTCTTTATCGACGAGTATCCCAATAGCCGGTACGCCAGCCTGATGGCTAAAAAATACGAGACGATTAACGAGTACCTGGAGCGTCTCACCCCGACAACGGAGGAGTAACATCAAATAAACGCATAAACATAAACGCATCATGGTTGATTTCAAGAAAATTAAAGCGTCCAGCAACACCATCACGAGGAACCCTGCCGCCCTCTCCGCGAAGGCGGATAGCATCTACGAGGCGGTTGCCGTCATCGGGCGGAGGGCTAACCAGATCTCCGTGGAGATGAAGGAGGAGCTGAGCAGGAAGTTGCAAGAGTTTGCCTCGTATGCCGATAACCTGGAGGAGGTGTTTGAAAACCGGGAGCAGATAGAAATTTCCAAGTTCTACGAGCGGATTCCGAAGCCCGTGCTGATTGCTACCCAGGAGTTTGAGGAGGGCGAGATCTATTACCGCAATCCGGCCAAGGGAAAGGGAAGCACGAAGGAGAAAGAGTAGATCGAGGGAGATCAAAACCAAAGGCTGTATGAAATGCAGCCTTATTTTTCGATATGTAATATAAGGAGCACCATGCTGGAGAAGAATATCCTGTTAGGCATCACGGGCAGCATCGCGGCGTACAAGGCGGCGACGCTGGCGCGCTTGCTGGTGAAAGAGGGAGCCGCGGTGAAGGTGGTGATGTCCCCGCTGGCCAAGGAGTTTGTTACCCCGCTGACGATGGCCACGCTGACGAAGAACCCGATCGCGGTGGAGTTTTTCGACCCGGAGAGCGGGGCGTGGCACTCGCATGTTGCCCTGGGCGTGTGGGCGGATCTCTACCTGGTGGCTCCCGCGTCGGCCAATACCATCGGCAAGATGGCCGCGGGGGTGGCGGATAATTTGCTGCTGACGACTTACTTGTCGGCGCGTTGCCCGGTGATGATCGCGCCGGCGATGGACGCGGATATGTACGGGCATCCCGCCGTGCAGCACAATCTGGAGATGTTGCGCTCGCGGGGGAACGTGGTCGTCGAACCGGGGTGCGGCGAGCTGGCCAGCGGTCTCGTGGGGAAGGGAAGGATGGAGGAGCCGGAGCAGATTTTTGCCGCCGTCAGCCGATTTTTTGCCCCGCGGGACATGGCGGGAGTGAAGGTGCTGCTGACGGCAGGCCCCACGCACGAGCAGATTGATCCCGTGCGCTTTATCGGGAACCACTCGTCGGGCAAGATGGGCTACGCGCTGGCCGAGGAGCTGGCCAACCGCGGGGCGGAGGCGATTCTGATCAGCGGGCCAACGTCGCTCTCCGTTTCGCGGGCCGTGCGGCGCGTGGACGTTACCTCGGCGGAGGAGATGTACGAGGCGGCGGTTTCTCTCTTTCCCACGGTGGATGTCGGGGTGCTGTGCGCGGCTGTTTCCGACTTCGCGCCCCTCCGCGTGTCGCCGGAAAAGCTCAAGCGGACGGGCGAGGAGTTGCAGCTTACCCTGCGCCCGACGCGGGATATCGCCGCGGCGCTGGGGGAGATGAAAAGCCAACGGCAACGTCTGGTGGGCTTCGCGCTGGAAACCGGCAACGAGGAGGCCAATGCCCGCGATAAGATGCGGCGTAAGAACCTGGATATGATCGTGCTCAACAGCCTAAACGACGCCGGCGCCGGCTTCCGTGGCGATACCAATAAGGTCACGATCATCCCCGCCCAAGGCGCTCCCACCGTCTATCCCCTGAAGCCCAAGCGAGCCGTGGCCGCGGATATCGCGGACAAGATCGCCGGCATCCTCAACATGCAGAGATAAACAACTTAAATACACCCTTATGAATACACGTAGCTTAGTATCCATCACCGACTACTCGCGGGCTGACATCCTGGACGTGCTGCAAACCGCCTCCCGATTCGAGGAAAACCCGAACAGCAACCTCCTGGCCGGCAAAGTGGTTGCTTCCCTGTTCTTTGAACCTTCCACGCGCACCCGCCTGAGCTTCGAGACCGCCATCAGCCGCATGGGTGGGCGCATCGTCGGCTTCTCGGATGCGTCCTCCACCAGCACCAGCAAGGGGGAGTCGCTGAAGGACACCATCAAGATGGTTGATAATTACTGCGACCTCATCGTCATGCGTCACCCCCTCGAGGGCGCGGCGCGCTTCGCCAGCGAGATTGCCTCGGTGCCGGTGATCAATGCCGGCGATGGCGCCAACCAGCACCCCAGCCAAACGATGCTCGACCTCTACTCCATCTACAAGACGCAGGGACGGCTGGAGAACCTGAATATCTGCATGGTGGGCGACCTGAAGTACGGGCGTACAGTCCACTCCCTCCTGCAGGCGATGAGCAACTTTAGTCCTGTCTTCCACTTTATCTCGCCCCGCGAGTTGGAGATGCCGGCTTCCTACAAGCTCTTTCTGGATAAGTTACAGATCCCGTATCACGAACACCGCGAGCTGGATGAGGTGATCAACAAGGCGGATATCCTCTACATGACCCGCGTGCAGCGCGAACGCTTCGCCGACCCGCTGGAGTACGAGAAGGTGAAGAACGTCTATGTCCTGCGCAATTCCATGCTGGCGGGCACCAGAGAAAACTTGCGCATCCTCCACCCCCTGCCCCGCGTCAACGAAATTAACGAGGACGTGGACGAAAACGCCAAAGCCTACTACTTCCACCAGGCGCGCAATGGCGTCTACACCAGGCAGGCAATCATATTCAAGGCATTAGGATTAGAATCATAAACACATAGCGTCATGGCAGCAAAGAAAGAGCTACAGGTAAGCGCCGTGGAAAACGGCACGGTCATCGACCATATCCCCGCGCGAAAACTATTCGACGTCATCAACATCCTCGGCATCGCCTCGTGCGACAATACCGTCACCTTCGGCTATAACCTGGCCAGCAACAAGCTGGGGAAGAAGGCCATCATCAAAATATCAAACAAGTTTCTCGTGGACGAGGAGATCAATAAACTCGCCCTGGTTGCTCCCTCGGCGAAGATCAACATCATCGAAAACTTCGAGGTCACGGACAAGAAGCTCGTCAACATCCCGACAAAGGTGGGGGGTATCGTCCGCTGCGTCAACCCGAGCTGCATCACCAACCACCAGAACGTCAAGACCAAATTCGAGGTGGTGGGAAGCAGCCCCATCGTCCTGCGCTGCCACTACTGCGAAAAACTAACCGACCAGGAGCAAATGCAGATACTCTAAGGCAATCTTCCCGCCGGTGCCCTCCCCATCCCCCTCGCCGGTGCGCCTCCCATCCCCCCTCGCCCCCGAATCCATAACATCTAACCGTGCGCGCCGTCGTGCGGTTTCTTTTTTATCCCCCTGATCTTCCCCCATCCCACCTGCCCTCGCCCGTGATGTGAGACGTAGCACGCTACGTCTCTACTGATTTCCATAACCTGCGATCTGTAATCGTTCCATGAATTTGTAAGCACCTCTGTAGAGACGTAGCATGCTACGTCTCCCGTGATGCCAATCCCCCAAAAAAATCGCCGCACGCACCACCGTACGCTATCCTTTTTACCTCCCGCCCGCAGCCCATCCCGCCCCGTCATGCCGCCGAAAAAAGACGCAAATCATCCATCGTCACCGGTTTTTCCCCTGTATTTGCCACGAAAACACCCTCCATTTCCACTTTCAC
>JAIRXZ010000138.1 GCA_031267995.1 Odoribacteraceae bacterium
AAGAACTTTGCAACGTCCTCGGCATCCAGTCGCTCCCCACGCTCCTCTTCATCCCCGTCGGCGGCCAACCCATCGTCGAGGTCGGCGCCCTCCCCGAGCGCTACGAGGAGATCATCCGCGAAAAACTCCTGAAACCCGAAACACCCTGACAACGCCCCGATAACACCCGCGGGAACCCTCCCCGCGCGAGATCGCTGGCCGTATTGCTTGAACACTCAACTGTCCCTCCAGGCCAGGTGACCGCCTGGCCTGGATATACAACCGTCTCTCCAGGCCAGGCAACAATTTCTCTAGAAGACGAAATCACCCCGCGCACCGCGCCCTGTAAGGATTTCCGACACTCCCGCGTCGATCCTCATCCCCCCGTTTTTACCCTCGAAACGCCCTCCAGCACGTCTGTGTTTTTCGCCAATATAGCCTGATTTTCGCCAGAGCGGCAAATATGTCCGCCATCACAGCTGTGATTTTCGCCAAAAAACCCGTTCGGAGCACCCTCCCGAGCGTGAAAAAAGCCATCACGCACGTTGCAACATATTTAGTGTCAGCGTATAACGAAAAATCGGGCATGTGAATAGTAAACAAGGGGGTATCGGGGAGAACAACCCGCGGCGGCGAGAAAGAAAGAGTCGAGGCGGCAGGGGTGGGGCGAGCGTCGCTTGTCGGTTTACTGGCGTCGCTTGTCTGTTTAATAACATTGTTTAACCGTTTGGTGGCACCGTTTTTCCGCGCCGGCAGGGCGTTCGCGGGCGTGGCTGTGACGTTTGTTAACGCCTGGTGGTTTGCCGGGTGGTGATGATTGCCTACCTTTGTCTTCGTCCCGGCGGGTGCCGGGGCGCGTGGATGACAATTTAGCTGTTGAATGATGTTAGGAGAAAATTTATCGCTGTTCAGTGAGGGCAACGAGCGGACGTTCCGGGAGGTTCACGACCGGTACGCGGCGGCGTTGCGGTGCTTCGCTTCCCGCTTTAGCCTGGAGGAGGGCGCGGCGGAGGACGCGGTGCAGGAGGCGTTTATTCGCCTGTGGGAGAGACGGGGGACGGTTCGCGACGAGACGGCGGCGCGGGCGTTCCTCTACCGGCTGGTGCAACGCGGGTGCCTGAGCGCTATCCGGCGGAGACGGACGCGGGAACGGTACGCCGCCGGGGCAAGGGAGGAGGGAGAGTCGTTCCTCGAGGGGATGCTGGAGGCGGAGGTGTTCCGGCTGGTGCGGGAGGTGTTCGAGGAGTTGCCGCCGGCGTGCAAGGAGGTGTACCGGCTGAGTTTGGAGGGGTTGTCGCACGAGGAGGTGGCGGCAAGCCTGGGGATTACCGTCAACACGGTGAAGAAGCACAAGAATAACGCCCACCATTTCATGCGCCGCCGCCTGAAGGGGCTGCGGGAGGGGTGAACGGGCGCCCGACGACGACGGGAGGGGCGGGCGACGGGCTGTTTTTTTTCACTCCCCGCGGGCGGGGCGGGCGCGTTTTGACTATATTTGGGCACTCAAAAACGGACGGTCGGGATTAACGCGCGCATCATGATGAATTTGAATTACACGGACGATTTCGTGCTGGCGACGGGAGTGAAGCGGGGCAGCGAGGAGGCTTTCGATTACCTCTTCCGCACGCGGTATGCCCGGATGTGCCGCGTGGCCAGGGCGTTCGTGAATGACGCGGACGCGGCGGAGGACGTGGTGCAGGAGATTTTCTCGACCCTCTGGCAGCATTACCAGCGGGTGGACGCGGGGAGGTCGATCGACGCTTACCTGTTTACCGCCGTCCGTAACGCGTGTCTCAACCACCTGAGGAGCACGCGGCAACGCGCCGGCGTGGAGGCGCTGCTGCAGGAGAGCGTGCCGCCCGAAGCGATGGCGGGGACGGATGACCCGCGCGTCGCCCGCCTCTGGCACGCGATCGAAACGCTGCCGCTGCAGTGCAAGATTATTTTCAAGCTGGTGGCGATCGAGGAGATGAAGTACCGCGAGGTGGCCGAGCACATGGAGATTTCGGTGAACACGGTGAAGACGCAGGTGAAGATCGCCTACAGGGTGTTGCGCGAGAAGGTGGACGGGGAGGCGCTGCTCCTCTGCCTGGCCGCCGCCCGCGGGAGGACGGGGGGGACGAATCCCGCTTTTTTTGCTTTTTTAAACGAATAGATTACTTTTGCCTCGAATGAAACGTTTGTTTGGCCAGGCATGATACAGGGTGGTTTCGATAAAAGAGAGTTCGAGGCGCTTTTCGAGGCGACTTTTGACGATCTCATGGCGTTCGTCTACAGTTACGTGCGGGAGCGGGAGGCGGCGCGGGACGTGGTGCACGATGCTTTCTTCACGCTGTGGGAGCAACGGGGGATGGTGGACGTCTCCCGGTCGCCAAAAGCTTTTCTCTACAAGATGGCGCGGAACGGCGCGCTGAATCACCTGCGTCACCGGAAGGTGGTGGCGAGTAACGAGGTGCAGCTGGCATGCAGCCTGAAGGATGCTGGAAGGGAGATGGCGAGGTACGAGAACGCGCTGGCGCGACTGTCGGCGCACGTGAGCGAACTGCCGGAGCGGCAGCGGCGGGCGCTGGTGGGGTGCTTCGTGGAGGGAAAGGGCTACAAGGAGGTGGCGGAGGAGCTGGGGGTGTCCGTGAACACGGTAAAGACACATTTGCAACGCGCCATGAAGTTCTTGAGGGGGCTGACGCGTGACGAGATTTTCCTAATTTTTTTCTTGAAAAAAAACGCCGCGGCGTGTCACCCGTTCGCGTAGGCATCGTGTATTAGTCGCAAAAACGCGATAATGCATGAAGTTGACGATGATTTGACGCGAGCTTGCCGGCTGCCCGACGGGGATGACCGGGAGGCGGTGGCGTGGCTGTCGGACGAGGCCAACGCCGGGTTGGTTGACCGGGTGGCGATGATGAATCGCGCGCTGGATCCGCGGGAGTTTCCCGGTTTGAAGGAGCGCGAACGGACGCGGCTGATGGCGCGGATCGACGGTCGTTTCCGCCACGCGCGATGGGCGGCGGCTGCTGCCGTGGTGGTGCTGGGGGTGTCGGCGGCGCTGTTTTTTTCGCGCCGCGTGACGCCGGTGGAGGAGGAGGGAATCGTGCCGGGCGACTATCGCGCGGAGCTGGTGCTGGAGGACGGGGAGGTGGTGCACCTGGCGCGGGAAAGCCGGGAGATCCGCGGGGATGGCTCGGTGAGCGTGCGGGACGATTCGGTGGGGGGACTGATGTATCGCGACGAGGGTCGGCCAAGCGCCTCGCCCGCGCCCCGCTATAACACGTTGAAGGTGCCGGCGGGCGGTTTTTATCCCGTGGAGCTTTCCGACGGGACGCGGGTGTGGCTGAACGCTTCGTCGGAGCTGCGCTACCCGGTGGTGTTCGGCGACCGGGAGCGGGTGGTGAGCCTCAGCGGGGAGGGCTATTTCGACGTGACGGGGGACGCGGGGCGACCGTTCACGGTGCTCCTGGAGGGGTCGCGCGTGACGGTGCTGGGGACGGCTTTCAACGTCCGCGCGTACGAGGGGGAGGGGAAGATTCACGCGACGCTGGCGCGCGGGTCGGTGTCGTTCGCGTCCGAATTGACGGGGCGGCAGGTGCTGCTATCGCCCGGCATGCAGGCGACGCTGGAGGTGGCCACGGGTGAGCTTTCCACGCGGGAAGTAGACACGGAGGTTTACACGGCATGGAAGGATGGCCTTTTCTATTTCAAGGAGATGACACTGGAGGAGATCACGGGGACGCTGGCGCGCTGGTACCGGCTGGATATCCTCTATCTCGATCAACGGCTGAAACACGAAAGATATAACGGGAAGATGCCCATGTATTCGGGGATCGAGGACGTGCTGCGGAAGATCGAAATGTCCGGCAGCGTCCGCTTTAGCATCCAGGGGCGCACGCTGGTGGTGTCCGAGTGAATTGTCGAACGCCCGGCGACGGTCGGGTGCACATATAAAAAACGGGATCTTTTGAATCCCGCTCCCGCCCCCCTCCCGTTTGGCGACGAGGGGAGGGCTATTGTTTAACATTAGAAACACAAATGTATGAAAAAAGAATGGGATCTGCCGCCACGTCGACGTCGGTTGCAGGAAACAAAATGGTTGATGCGTATGAAAATCATGGCATTTCTCTTGTTGGCCGGCGTGCTGCACGTGTCCGGCAATGGTTACTCGCAGGTGAAAATCTCCCTGTCAATGAAAAATTCAACGGTGACGGAGGTGCTTGGGGCGCTGGAGGCGCGGACGGGACACACGTTCTTCTACAAACTTGGGGTGTTCGATAACGAACGCCGCGTGGACGTGGATGTCGTCGAGAAGGATCTGATGGAGGTGCTGGAGGGGGTATTATCGCCGCTGGGTCTGGCCTTCCAGGTTGACGATAAGGTGGTGGTGATCACCCCGGCAAGGAGCGCGCCGCAGGAAAGGCGGGTGGTGGCCGGCACCGTCACCGATGCGGCAAAGATGCCGATGCCAGGGGTGTCCGTCCGCCTGAAGGGAGCGGAGAGTACCGGGACTTCAACGAACACGAAAGGGGAGTTCCGCCTGGGCGTGCCCGCGGAGGGCGAAGTGGTGCTGGTGCTGTCGTTCGTGGGCTACCGCGCGCGGGAGGTGAAGGTGACGGACGATAAACCGCTGGTAGTCGTGATGGAGGAAGAGGTGACCCAGCTGGATGAGTTCGTGGTCAGCACGGGGTACCAGCAGATTGACAAGCGCCACCTCACCAGCGCCATCACGACGCTGAAGATGGAGGACATCGACGTCCCGGGCGTGAACCGCATTGATGCCATGCTGGAGGGGCGCATCCCCGGTTTGACGTACATGCAAAACACCGGTCAGGTGGGCGCCACGCCCAAGTTGAGAATCCGGGGAACCTCCTCCATCCTGGGGAACCAGGAGCCGCTGTGGGTGGTGGACGGTATCGTGCAGCAGGATCCCGTGAACGTGGATCCGCAACAACTCAACGATTTGGATTTCGTGAATCTGCTGGGTAACGCCATCTCCGGCCTGAACCCCGATGACGTGGAGCAGATCGACGTGCTGAAGGATGCCGCGGCCACGGCGTTGTACGGCGCGCGGGCGGCTAACGGCGTGATCGTGATCACCACGAAGAAGGGAAAGGTGGGGCCGCCCACGGTGTCGTACTCTTATACCGGATCGTTCTTGCAACGGCCGCGCTACACCGACCGCGGCTTCTACATGATGAATTCCGCCGACCGCGTGGATCTCGCGCGGGAGATGATCGAGAAGGGCTTGAACTCTACCTTCGCGAGCAACGGGTTTACCGAGAGTGTCGAATGGATCGGGTATGAAAAGGCGTACCTGGACTACTACAAGTACGCGCGGATCAACTTCGAGGAGTTCCAGCGGCAGACCAAGTGGTACGAGACCATGAACACGGACTGGCTGGACATCCTGAGCAACGACACGTGGTCGAATAGCCACTCCGTTAGCCTGAACGGGGGCAACCAGGGCGTCCGCTATTACGCCTCGCTCGGCTATGCCAACGAGCGGGGAAACGTCATCGGGGAGCACAACCAGCGCTACTCCACCAGCCTGAAATTGACGGCCAACTATGACCGCTTCTCCGCGCAGTTCGGCTTCACGGGCAGCGTGAACGACCGGAAGTACGCCCCCACCGAGTTGAACGTCATGAGCTACGCCCACACGATGAGCAGGGCTATCCCGCTGTACGGCGAGGACGGGGAGCTGTGGTTCTACCCGAAAAACACGCCTTATGGCTACCCGCTCTTTAATATCATCCACGAGATGGAAAATTCCAGCCGGGAGATCTCCCAGCACACGGCCTCCATCAACGCCCAAATCCAGTACAAGTTCTCGGAGAATTTCCGCCTGCAAGGAACGGCCTCCTACCAGTTCAACGTCACGGACAACGAGGATTGGTTCGACGAGAACACTTTCCACGTGGCCAGGGTAAAGGGGGGATCGAATGTCTCTAACGAGCTTCCGTTCGGGGGCGTTCTCACGACGGATATCACGCAAAATAACGGCTACATGCTGCGCCTGCAGGCCGATTACGGGAAATATCTCGACCCGGAACGCCACCACTTTATCAACGTGATGGCGGGCTACGAGATCTCCTCCTCCAAGTACAAGGGGGAGACCGAGGAGCACCGCGGGTACTACAAAAACCGCGGGAAGTCGTTCCCCAGCTACGACCTGAGCACGGGCACCGTCAGCAACTACTCCGCCTTCCTGGTGTGGCTGGCCAAGAACCCGATCAAGATTAGCGAATCATTGACCAACATGGTCTCCACCTACATGACGTTTACTTATAGCTTCCGCAACCGCTATATCTTCAACGTGAACGGCCGCGCCGACTGGTCGAACGCGTTTGGCGACCGGAGTAATGACAAGATCTTCCCCATCTGGTCGCTCTCCGGCAGGTGGAACATGACCGAGGACGTGCTCAAAGGCGTGGACGCGGTCGGCAACCTGGCGCTGCGCTTTTCCTACGGCTTGCAGGGTAACATGCTCAACAATCAGCCCACGCGGATGATCATCAACAAGGGGAATTACAGCACCAAATACGACTCCTTCGTCTCCACGATAAAGGATTATCCCAACCCGGGGTTGAAGTGGGAGAAGACCAATTCCTACAATGTCGGCCTCGATTTCAGTCTCTGGAACGACAAGGTCAACGGCTCGCTGGCCTACTATTACAAGAAGACCACGGACGCCTTCCTCTCCAAAAGGGTCTCCACCATCAATGGCGTCAGCATGTACACCATCAACGCGGGCGACGTGGAGAACCAGGGCGTGGAGATCGCCCTCAATTTCACGCCCATCAACCGCGCCGTGTCGCTCAACGGGAAGCGGGGGTTTGTCTGGCGCATCGATCCCCAGATAGGACAAACGCTGAACCGCCTGATCAACGAGAGGATCAACAAAACCAACAACCTGCTACAGGATCAAATCACCCTGGCCGAATTGCTGAACGGCACCGCCCACGTCGCCGGGGCGCCCCTGAACACCTTCTACTCTTTCCGCTTCGACCGCCTGAACTCGGCAGGCTTCGCCACCTTTAAAGGGCTGGAAGCCGACAACCAGGCGGAGTTGACCGCGCGGTACAACGAGATGACGCTCGTCGACAAGAAGAATGTCTGGTTCGCCCTCCTGGAGAGGTCGGGAAGCCGCATGCCCGTCCTGCAGGGAGGCATCAGCAACTATTTCGCCTACCGGAACTTTTCTCTCTCCTGCAATCTCGCCTACAGCCTGGGCAACAAGATCAGGATGTTCAAAATCCGCAGCACGGTAGCCGTGCTCACCCCCAACGTGAACCTCCGAAAGGAGTTCGCCTACCGCTGGCGCCGTCCCGGCGACGAGGATCACACGAACGTCCCCGGCCTGGCCACGGAAAACGGCTGGTGGTTCTACCAAAGCTGGGCGCCGCGCGACTCCTACAACTTCAACACGGCGCACATGTACGACGAATCCGACATCCGCGTGGCCAGGGGCGACTACCTCCGCCTGCAATCGCTCGTCTTCCGCTACACGCTCAACGACGAGCTGGTAAAGAAGGTCGGCATATCCAGCGCCTACGTCTCCCTCTCCGGCTCCAACCTCTTCACGTTGGCCAGCAAAAAGCTGCGGGGACAAAATCCCGAGCAGTTCGGCGCCACCGACATCGTGAACATCTCGGTGCGCCCCTCCTACTCGGCCAGTTTAAACATTAACTTTTAATTGACGACTACCATGAAAAAATATCTATTCTGTATGCTGCTCGCCGGCGCGTGCGCGGCCTCTTGCGGCAAATTCCTGGAGGAGTACTCGCAAAACGCCGCCTACGTGGAGTCCGTGAACGACCTGGAAGAGTTGCTCTACGGCTCCTGCTTCCTGCCGGGGGAGGGCATGTCGTACCTACACCTGGTCGCGGACGAGAGCCGGGAACTGGTAATCTATAGCGACCCCATCACGACGCAGACAGGCCTCTATTTTAGCAAGGCCGGATTGCATCGCTGGATGCAAAACCCCTTCTCCAATTACTCCGAGACCTCGGCCGCCGGCGACGAGTGGGACGCCTTCTACAAACGAATCTCCGTCCTCAACTCCATCCTGCTGAACGGGGAGCCGTTCTGGGGAAAGGGACAGGACGCGCAACTCGCCTACGTGATGGGTTCGTGCCGCTTCCTCCGCGCCTGGAACTACCTGATGCTGGTCAATATCTACGGCGAGGCGTACGACAAGAACAACCCCTCCCGCGGCATCGGCATCCCCTACAAGACTGACCCCACCATCGAGGAGACCAAGTTCAGCCGGGACAATGTCGGCCACGTCTACGACAAGATCGCGGAAGACCTCCGCGAGGCAGCCCGCCTGATGGAGATCGCGCCCGACCCCGTGTTCAACACAAAGGTCAGCGTCGACGCCTGTCACGCCCTCTTGAGCCGCGTCTATCTCTACATGGAGCAGTACGACCAGGCCGTGGCCTCCGCCAACCGCGTGAACGGGCGCCTGTGGAATATCGCGGGCGAATACCTCACCGGCAAGGGCGAATCGTTCCTCGTCACCGGGAACCCGGAGATTATTTTCGCCCAGGGTACCCCCGGCCTCGCGGGCCTCTTCCCCGGCACCGGCGGATCGAGGATGGTTTCCGGGAGTTACGTCGTCTCCATCACCAGCGCCGCCTACGTCACCGACCGCGACCTGGAGGCGCTGTTCGACAGCAACGACGCGCGCTACTCCGCGTTCTTCGCCCGCTCCTACGGCGTGAGTCAACTGGTGTGCAGGAAATACAGGGCGGCGCTCTCGCCCCTCATCGTCGAAACAGACCCCGTCACGGGTAACGATGTCGTCATCGGCCCCATGAACGGGGAACCGCTCAGCGAAACATCCTCCCTGCGTTACGCCGAGGTGACGCTGAACAAGGCCGAGGCGCAAGCCTGCATGGGAGACGAAACCGGGGCGGCAACCACCATCGCCGCGTTCCTCTCCACCCGCTACGCGCTGCCCCCGGCCATCCCCGCCGGCAAGGAGGAGTTGATCCGCTTCATCCGCCTCGAGCGGCAGAAGGAGTTATGTTTCGAGGGACACCGCTGGTTCGACCTCCGCCGCTACGCCGTCAACAGCGTCCTCCCGCAGACGAAGGAGATCGTCCACGAGTACCACGACCTGCAAAACACCGTGGTCTCCATCAGGGGAAAATTCACCCTCCTCCCCTACAACGAAACCAACAAGGGAAGCTGGATATTCCCCATCCCCGAAACGGTGGTCGACTACTGCTTCCCCAACCTGGTCAATCTCGATCGCGCCGCGGGCGTGGTGAAGACAGATTATTAACCGCGAAAAACGACAAACATGAAACACATAGCAATAATCGGCATCGCGCTACTGATGATGGCCTGTGCCAAGGAAGAAACGCCCCTCCCGTCGGAGGTCAAGAACTGGTTCGAGATCACGCCCACGCCCGGCATGGACGAGGTAGACCAGAAGATCTACGCCATCTGGAGCCAGCATCGCGTCGGCATTTTCTATAACGACACCATCGGCCGGGAGGACTACGGCATGGTCGACACGCTCGGGAATCCCGTCTACCAGTACCGCGTCCTGCAAGTGACGGCGGACATGAGCGCCTCGGTCTACGCCAGCTGGACGCGCCTGAACGTGAAAACCCCGACGGACAAACAGCGCCTCCTCCCGCTGCTGGAGTTCCTGGACAACGTCCTGCTGCCCATCGCGGAGGAGGTGGGGATAGACGTCCCCGCCATTCTCCTCACGCAAACTTTCCAGCAGCAATCACCCGTCAACAGGGCGTGGAAGGTGTTCCGGGGGGCAAACGTTATCGTGATCCCGCTGGGGCCGTTCAGCGACGCGCCCGCCATCCAAAAGGAGTACAAAATCGAATTCCTCTTCTCCACCATGGGGCAGAAGTTCGAGGCCGACCTGGCACCCTATTACGCTGCGGCAGAGGAGGCCGTGAGGGCCACGGGCTACGCGGGAACCATCTGGTCGTACATGTTCTCGCAGTTCGTGTCGAACTACTACGAGATCCACGCGAACATGAACTTTATAGAGAACTACGCCACCCAGATGGCCACCCTGCAGTCGCAATTGGCGACACTGAAGGCCGCGTACGAGGCCCCGGGAGCGCCCGCCACCGCCGCCGACGCGTACGCGCGAAAGATCCAGGAGATCGTCACCAAGCAAGGGATCATGGACAACGAGCAGATCTGGAGAAACTCCTTCGCGCGTTACCGCCCCGAGGCGTTCGGCTTCCTCGGGCTGAACTCTCCCGCCGTCACGACCTCCATCAGTTCCACGCCCAGCAAGTTACTGGATGTCGTCCTCTACTTCACGCTGCTGGTCAACAACTCGATGGCCGACCTGGAGAGCGCTTACGGGGAGTTCCCCCTCGTCATGGAACGGTTCCGCCTCCTCCAAGAGTTCTGCAGCCAACACCATATTGACATTGACGCTTGGCGATAACGCGAGCGAGAGAACGGGGCGCCCTGATCATATCGGGGCGCCCAAACTCTCTATCTTGGGAGACGTGCTGCCGTTGTTCGCGGATCTCCCGCTGCACGGGAAAGTTCGCCGCGTATCGCGGGAGACTTTCCGCAGCACGGGAAAGTTCGCCGCGCATCGCGGGAGACTTTCCGCAACACGGGAAAGTTCGCCGCGTATCGCGGTAGACTTTCCGCAGCATGGGAAAGTTCGCCGCGCATCGCGGGAGACTTTCCGCAACACGGGAAAGTTCGCCGCGCATCTCGGGAGACTTTCCGCAACACGGGAAAGTTCGCCGCGCATCGCGGGAGACTTTCCGCAAAAATTTAAACCATCAATAATTTTGAAAATACATGGAAGTACCTGTAGTTAAAATAGAGAACCTGTCACATCGCTACAACCTGCAATGGGCCGTGCGGGATATCAATATCGAGATTCCGAGCACGGGAATACACGGCTTCCTGGGATCAAACGGCGCCGGGAAATCAACCACGCTGAACATCATTTGCGGCGTCGTCAAACAGACGGAGGGGAAGGTCTATATCAAGGGAATAGACGCCCGGAAACACCCGGTGGAGGCCAAGCGGCACATCGGTTTCTTGCCACAAAAACCCCCGCTGTACGAGGATCTGACCGTGGAGGAGTACCTCTCCTACTGCGCGGATTTGCGCTGGATCCCGCGCGACAAGATTCGCCCGGCCGTCGACGACGTGCTGGAAAAGTGCGGCATCGTCCACTTCAAAAAACGACTGATTAAAAATTTGTCCGGGGGATACCAGCAGCGGGTGGGCATCGCCCAGGCGATTATCCACCGCCCGGAGCTGGTGGTGCTGGACGAACCCACGAACGGACTGGATCCCAACCAAATTAACGAGATCAGGGCGCTGATCATCGAGATTGCCCGCGAGCGGGCGGTGCTCCTCTCCACCCACATCTTGTCCGAGATACAGGCCACGTGCGATCATATCCTGATGATCGAGGAGGGAAAGCTCGTGTTTACCGGCACGGTGGACGATTTTAACAATTATATGATCCCCAATACCCTCTATCTTACTTTCATGAACGCGCCCCCCGTGGAGATCCTGGAGAAAACGGAGGGGGTGGTGAAGGTGGAGGAGATTGGCAAAAACGATTTCCGCCTCTACTTTACCGAGGCGCAGGAGGTGATCGACAAGATCGTGGAACAGAGCGCCGCCGGCGGCTGGAAGTTGTCGGAACTGCGGGTGGAGAAAAGCTCTTTCGAAACGATCTTCACGGAGTTATCAAAGAAAACGCGTTAATACACGAACTATGCTGAAAATGACTTATAAAATCGCGAGAGCAGAATTAAAGATGCTCTTTTACTCCCCGGTGGCCTGGTTGCTCCTGATCGTGTTTGCCGTGCAATCGGCCATGATGTTGACGGGGATTTTCGAGACTTATGTCCAAAACACCCGCCTGGGCGGGCGATTGATGAATTTGTCCATGAACACGTTTGCCGGCAGGGGCGGCCTCTTCGTGCAACTGCAGGGGTATCTTTACTTTTACATCCCGTTGCTCACCATGGGACTGGTGAGCAAGGAGCTGAGCAGCGGCTCCATCCGCCTGCTCTACTCCTCGCCGGTTACCAACCTGCAGATCATCCTGGGTAAATACGCGGCCGTGATGGTGTACGGGTTGCTGATGATCGCGCTGCTGTTCGCGTGCGCGCTGTACGCCAATTTCACCATCCAGGATTTCGAGTTCCCGGCCATCCTGACGGGGTTGCTGGGGTTGTACCTGCTCGTTTGCGCTTACGCGGCCATCGGCATTTTCATGTCCAGTCTCACCGCTTACCAGATCATCGCGGCCATCGGGACGCTGGCCGTCTTCATCGGCCTGAGCCTGGTGGGGAGGTACGGGCAGCAGTACGATTTTATCCGGGACGTCACCTGGTGGCTCTCCATCAACGGGAGGGTGGGAGAGTTTGTCAACGGGATGGTCTGCAGCGAGGATCTGCTCTACTTCCTGATCGTGATTGCCCTATTCCTCTCCCTGACGGTGATTCGCCTGAACGCCGTGCGGCAGAAGGTGCGCCTCCCGGTGACGCTGGGACGAAACGCGGGGGTTATCCTGCTCTCCTGCCTGCTGGGGTATTTCTCCTCGCGGCCGCAGTTCATGTCGTATCACGATGCCACCCACACCAAGCGCAACACGCTCACGCCAAATAGCCAGGAGGTGGTCGATAAAATGAAAGGGGGATTGACCATCACCTCCTACGCCAACATCCTGGGGTCAAGTCCCTGGTACACCACGCCCGCTTTCCTCAACCCGGACAGGGAGCGCTTCCGGCAGTACGCGCGGTTCAAGCCGGAGATCAAGCTGAAGTACGTGAATTATTACGACAAGGCGGAGAATAACGCGGGGATCGAACGCCGCTATCCCGATATGACCGACCGGGAGCGGATGGTGAAGATGGCGGAGATCATGAAGGTGGATAGCAATAAATTCATGTCGCCGGAGGAGATCAGGCAGGTGATCGACCTGGCGCCGGAGGGCAACTCGTTCGTGCGCCAAGTGGTGCGCGAGAGCGGGGAGAAGGTCTGGCTGCGCATTTTTAACGACATGAGGGTATTCCCCGACGAGGCGGAGATCACGGCCGCCTTCAAACGCCTGGTGATGCCCCTGCCGAAGGTCGGGTTTCTCGAGGGGCACAACGAGCGCGATTTCAGGAAGGACGGGGATCGCGCGTACAGCAGTTTCGCCAGCAGCAGGCAGTTCCGTTACGCCCTCATGAACCAGGGGTTCAATTTCGCCGGGGTGAGGCTGAACGAACGCGTGCCGGAGGATATCGACATCCTGGTGATTGCCGATATGTTTACCGGGATGACGCCCGACGAGTGGACGCGCCTGCAGGAGTATATCGACAGGGGAGGAAATCTCTTTATCCTGGGAGAACCGCGGCGGCGGGAGGTGATGAAACCCCTGTTCGCGACGTTCGGTTTCGCGATGACGCCGGGGACGCTGGTGCGCGAGGATTCGCTCCGGCTGCCCGACATCATGGGCACGCGCATTACCCCCGAAGCGGGGGAGTTGACGTACCAGCTCCAGGAGATACGGGTGGGCAGGGGACAAGTGGCGATCGTCAACGCCGCCGGTCTGGCGCCCGTCGAGGAGAAGGGCTTCGCGATCACCACCGTCGCCCGGACGGACAGCGTGACGTGGAACGAGATGGAGACAACCCACTTCACGGACGAGGACACGGTGCGCCTCAACCCGGCAGCGGGCGAGTCCATGGGGAGCCGCGCCGTGATCGTCGCCCTGAGCCGGCAGGTCGGGGAGAAGGAGCAGAAGGTGATCCTCTCCGGCGACGCGGATTGCCTGAGCAACAGCGCCGGCAGGCTGGGGATCCCGTACGCCGCGAATTTCCAATTCACGACGGCCGCCTTCTGCTGGCTGTCGGACGGGAGGGCGCCCATCGACGTCCGCCGTCCACCGCTCACGGACAACCAAATTCTGATCGGGGAACCCGGCCTGCAATGGATGAAGGCGTCGCTCCTGTACGCCTTGCCGCTCGCGTTGTTTGCCGCGGCAATCCTGATATGGATCCGGAGGAAGGGCAGGTAAAACATCAAAAATAACAGAGATATGAAAACATTGATTTTACTTTCGACATGGTGCGCGATGCTCCTCGCGGGCATTCAACACGCGTTTGCACAGGGAATAGAGTTCCTGGATAACGAAAAATGGGAGAACGTCCTCGAACGCGCGAAGCAACAGGACAAACCTATCTTTATCGACGGCTACACCGAGTATTGCGCCCCGTGCAAGGAGCTGGACAAAAAAGTCTTCCCGCTGCCGCGCGTGGGGGAGTTCTTTAACCGGAATTTCATCAACGTGAAGTACGACATCGGCACGCCGGAAGGGAAGCGAATCCAGCAGTTGTTCAGCGACGTGATCACCGGCTACCCCTCCCTCGTGCTGGTCGACAAGGAGGGGCGAATGATCCACAAGGTGGGAGGGTTCCGCGAGGCCGACACGCTCATCGCCCGGATGCAGGCGGCGATGGAGGGACGCGGTCTGGCCGCTTTCCGCGCCCGCTTCAGGAGCGGGGAGGACGACGACGCGCTCATGCAGGCCTATTTCAAAGCGCTCGACGAGGGATATTTGCGCGACGAGGTGGTGGCGGTCAAGCAAACCCTCCTGGAGCGGAAACCGGTGGAGGAGCTGCTGAACCCGCGGCACTGGCGACTGGTGGGGGACAACGTGACCACGCCGTTCACGCCCCATTTCGACTTTGTCGTGAAAAACTACATCCGCATCTTCAGCCAAAACCCGGGGAGGGCGCACGTGTTCGAGTATCAACTGATCACGGCCATCGAGCGGAGTACGCACGAGCTGGTCAGGGCCAACGAGGAGGAGGGCGTGCCGCGCGTCACGAACGACCCGGAGAGGCAACGCCGCCTGCTCGATTACGCCAAGCTCGACATCCGGCACGCGGAGTCCATCCGGGCGATCCTGGAGGTGCACGCCCTGAAACTGGCCGGCGAATGGGAGGAGGTCATCCACCGCCTAAAGGCGTACCAGGCAATCAAGGCATTCAATAGCGCCGACTGGTACATGGAGGAGAGCCTCCAATACGTGGCATGGCACTGCAAGAAAAAGAGCGTGGCGCGGGAAGCCCGACAACTCCTAAACGCGTTGCAAGAGGATAAGATGGCGGCCGCGCGCTAACCTCGCGCCCTCCCCGGCAACAACGCGAAACCACCGTGGTGATTCTTTTCATCACCACGGTGGTTTCTTTTATTCTCCGGGAGCAATCCCCCGGTCAGCAGCCCGGCCTATTGCATCAGATGCTTCTGCCAATTCCAGGCATTCAGCAGCGTCTCCTCGATCGGGACGACGGCCTTCCATCCCAGCTCGTGATTCGCCAGCGTCGTATCCGCCCACACCTTCTCGATATCCCCGGCGCGTCGCGGCGTCACCCGGAAATTCACCTTCACCCCGGTCGCCCGCTCGAACGCCCGGATAATCTCCAGCACGGAAAGGCCGCGACCGGTACCGATATTAAAAAACTCGAAATTCTGCCGGTTGCGTCCCTCCAGCAGCCGCCGGATAGCCACCACGTGCGCCTTCGCCAGATCCACCACGTCGATATAATCGCGAACCGCCGACCCGTCCGGCGTGTCATAATCATCGCCAAACACGCTCAACTCCGGGCGGATCCCGGCCGCCGTCTGCGTCAAGTACGGGATCAAATTATTGGGAACGCCCGTCGGCAACTCGCCGATCAGCGACGACGGGTGCGCCCCTATCGGGTTAAAATACCGCAGCGCGATCACGTTCATCTCCCCCTCCACGCGGGCAAAATCCCGCAGGATATCCTCGCTCATCATCTTCGTGTTCCCGTACGGCGACTCGGCCTCGCGCCTCGGCGTCGACTCCGTCACGGGCAACCGCTCGGCCTGCCCGTACACCGTGCACGACGAGGAAAACACCAGGTGCCGCACCCCGAACTCGCGCATGCTTGCCAGCACGTTCATCAGCGAATTCAGATTATTCGAATAATACTCCAGCGGCTTGTGCACCGACTCCCCCACCGCCTTCAGGGCGGCAAAATGAATCACCGCGTCGACCTCCCCGTGTCGCGCAAAAAAATCGCGCGTCGCCCCCGCGTCCGTCAAATCAAGCCGCTCGAAACCGGGCATCACCCCCGTGATCTGCCGGATCCCCTCCAGCGCCTCCGCGCGGGAATTGCACAAATTATCCGCGATAACCACCTCGAAACCCTCCCGTTGCAGCTCCACGACCGTATGTGAACCGATATAGCCGGTCCCGCCTGTCACAAAAATCTTCATTGCCTTAGAATAAATTGATACTCGAAAATTACCGCACGAAGGTAAGAAATATTCCCCGAAAAACCCCCCCGCCCCCCGCCCCCCCCCCCCCGCCGTGTAACGAGGGGGGCCCTGGGTAAAAAAAAACCACCACACA
>JAIRXZ010000161.1 GCA_031267995.1 Odoribacteraceae bacterium
GAGGGGAGGGTAGAATGAGGTGGAGGTGTAAATGGAAACGTGCCGCGGGGTGGCGGCACGTTTGCGTTTACGGGGGAGTCCCCGCGGGGGGGAAGAGGGAGTGGGGAAGCGGGGGACAAGAGGAGGGGAGGGGGAATGGCGGGGGAGAGGGGAGAGGGGAGAGGGGGGAGGGGAGGGGAGGGAGGAGGCGGGATTAATCCCCCAGGGTAGCCACCATCACGGCTTTGATGGTGTGCATGCGGTTTTCGGCTTCGTCGAAGACGATGGAGGCGGGGGATTCAAAGACCTCCTCGGTGACCTCCACGCCGTTCATGCCGAATTTCTCGTGAACGTCGCGACCGACGCCGGTTTCCAGGTTGTGGTACGCGGGGAGGCAGTGCATGAACTTGCAGTGGGGGTTGCCGGTGAGTTCCATGGCGCGGCGGTTGACCTGGTAGGGGGTGAGGAGGGCGATGCGTTCCTCCCATACCTCCTTGGGTTCGCCCATGGATACCCAGACGTCGGTGTAGAGGAAGTCGCAGCCGCGGACGCCCTCGGCGACGTTGTCGGTGACGGTGACGGTGGCGCCGGTGGTGGCGGCGATTTCGCGGCAGGTGGCGACCAGCGCGGCGTCCGGTTGGAGGGCGCGGGGGGCGACGATGCGGACGTCCATCCCCATCTTGGCGCCGCCCACCATGAGGGAGTTGCCCATGTTGAAGCGGGCGTCGCCCATGTAGGCGTAGGCGACGCGGTGGAGGGGTTTGTCCGAGTGTTCGCGCATGGTGAGGAAGTCGGCGAGTATTTGGGTGGGATGAAATTCGTTGGTGAGGCCGTTCCAGACGGGGACTCCGGCGTAGGCGGCGAGTTCCTCGACGATTGCCTGGCCGAAGCCGCGGTATTCGATGCCGTCGAACATGCGGCCGAGGACGCGGGCGGTGTCTTTCATGGATTCCTTGACGCCGATTTGCGATCCGGAGGGGCCGAGGTAGGTGACGCTGGCGCCCTGGTCGCGGGCGGCGACTTCGAAGGCGCAGCGGGTGCGGGTGGAGGTTTTTTCGAAGATGAGGGCGATGTTTTTGCCTCGCAGTCGCGGTTGTTCGGTGCCGGTGTATTTGGCGCGTTTGAGGTCGGCGGACAGGTCGAGGAGGTAGTTGATTTCTCCCGGCGTGAAGTCCAGGAGTTTCAAGAAATGTCTGTTTCTAAGGTTGAATGCCATACGTTGTTTCTTTTTGTTGTTGATTTTAAAATGTCGGCCAAAAGTACGATTTTAATTTGATTTTGGCGGCGGGCGGGGCGGTTAGCGGCGGTCGTCCTCGTAGTTCATGGTGATTTTGGAGCCGTAGCGGCGGTCTTCGAGTTTGGTGGCTTCGGTGATGACGGCTTTGGCGCCGCCGTGCTTGACGAAGTGGAGGCAGGCGCGGATTTTGGGCGCCATGCTGCCTTCGGCGAAGGTGCCGGCGCGGAGGTGGGCGAGGGTGTCGCGGTAGTCGAGAAATTCGAGGATTTTTTGGTCGGGCTGGCGGTAGTTTTGGTAGATGTAGGGGACGTCGGTGAGGATGTAGAGTTCGTCGGCGTGGACGCGGATGCCGACCATGGCGGAGGCGAGGTCTTTGTCGATGACGCCCTCGACGGGGTGTATTTCGCCGGCTTCGTCGCGATAGACGGGTATGCCGCCGCCGCCGGCGGTGATGACGATGTTGCCGGCGCGGGCGAGGCGCTCGACGAGGTCGGCGTTCATGAAGTCGACGGGGGAGGGGGAGGGGACGACGCGTCGCCAGCCGCCGTCGACCTTGGGTTCTTCCTTGAAGGCCCATCCCTTGGAGGCGGCGAGGAGGTCGGCTTCGGCGCGGTTGTAGATTTTGCCGATTCGCTTGACGGGGTCGCGCATGGCGGGGTCGTTTTTGTCGACGATGACTTGCGAGACCATGGAGATGACCTCGCGTCGTATGCCGTGTTTGTTGAGGATGTTGCGGAGGTTTCTCTCGATCATGTAGCCGAGTTGTCCTTGGGTGAAGGCGACGCAGACGTCCATGGGCATGACGGCGTTGCCGTACATTTCGATGCCGGCGGCGTTGTCCGCGAGGAGGCTGCCTACCTGGGGGCCGTTGCCGTGGGAGATGATGAGGTTGTAGCCGTCGCGGGCGAGGTAGATGAGGCTTTCGAGGGTGTCGACGGTGTTGGCGTTTTGTTCCTCGACGGTGCCGCGCTGGTTGCCGCGCGAGAGGGCGTTGCCGCCGAGGGCGATGACGGCGAGTTTGGTTTTTTGGTTGTCCATGTTATTGTTTTTGTTGTTTGGCCGCGAAGCTAAGTAAATATGTCGCGTGAAAAAGGGGGAAATGGCGCCGCCGTCGCTTTGGCGCGCCCTGATTACCAGCACCAGGAATAAATATGCAGGGGGTTTTTATAAATACGCGGCGCGGCGCGGGGTGTTTTCGCCCGTTGGCCGTTTATTCCGCGGGCGCGTTTTTGCCTCGTCCGAATCGTCCCCGCAGGGCGACGAGGGCGCGTTGTTTCTGCGTTTTGACGGTGTGTATGGAGAGGGAGAGCTGGTCGGCGATCTGCCGGTTGCCGAGGCCGGCGAGCGATAGTTTGAAGACGCGCACGCATTCGGCCGGCAGCTGCTCCGCCGCCCGGTAGAGCTGTCCGAGTAGCTCCTCCTCGACGAGTTTTGCCTCGAGGAAATCCTCGCTCAGCTCCCGGCCGATGGCCGATTGGTGTTTCCGCTGGACGATTTGGTGCTTGAGGGCGTCGAGGGATAAGTTGCGCCCCACGCGGTAGAGGAAGGCGCGGGCGGCGGGGAGGTCGCGCACCTCGCCACGCCGTTCCCACAGGCGCACGAAGGCCTCCTGGACGGCGTCTTCCGCCAGCGCCTCGTCGCCGAGGATCGCCTGGCAGTAGAACCACAGCGACCGGGCGTGCGCGTCGAAAAGGAAGGAGATGGCCTCCCCCTTGCCGGCGACGAAGGCGCGCAACCAAAGCGCCTCGTCGCGCTGGAACTGTTCGTTTTTGTCCACGTTGTCTTGTTTATTTTTCGGCCATCGGCTGCCGCGATTCACCCGCGCGCACCGTCATAAATTCGTCGTGTTTAAGATATGTATTATCCTCTCCCGGTCAGGGGGTTCTCGCGCGGTTTGTGGCGTCGGCGCCCCTTGTCTCGCGAAAGTAATAAAAATGGTGTTAACGGCAATGCCGCTTTTTTTGCTACCTTTGCCTCCATTCGACGCGGTCTTTCACGCGGACGCGAGGAAGAGCACGCGCTTTTTTAACCCTAAATTGTAACGTATGTCACTTAAAAGAAATGTTCTTGACCTGAGAAAACGGAAAGAAATCGCCCGCCAGGGCGGGGGAGAGGAGGCCATCAAGAAGCAAGTAGCCATGGGCAAACTGACCGCCCGCGAACGCATCGAGGCGATCCTGGACAATGACTCCTTCCACGAGTACGACATGTTTGTCGAGCATCAAGCCAAAGATTTCGACATGGACAAAAAGGTGTTTCACGGCGATGGCGTGATCATCGGCACCGGCACCATCTACGGCGAACCGGTGTGCATCTACGCGCAGGACTTTACCGTCGCCGGCGGGTCGCTGGGGCTGATGCACGCCCGCAAGATCAGCAAGATCATGGATCACGCGCTCAAAATGCACGTGCCCCTGATCGGCATCAACGACTCCGGCGGCGCCCGCATCCAGGAAGGCGTGGACTCGCTGGCGGGGTACGGCGACATCTTCTTCCGCAACACGCAGGCCTCCGGCGTCATCCCGCAACTCTCCGTCATCCTCGGCCCGTGCGCCGGCGGGGCGGTTTATTCCCCGGCGCTGACGGACTTCGTGTTCGTCGTCGATAACATCTCCAAGATGTTTATCACCGGCCCGGAGGTGGTCAAAACCGTGCTGGGCGAGGAGATCTCCATGGAAGACCTCGGCGGCGCCCGCGTCCACAGCGAGATCAGCGGCAACGCCCACTTCTTCGCCCTCACGGAGCAGGAGTGTTTCGAGCAAATCAAGAAGCTCCTCACCTTCATCCCCTGGAGCAACCGCGTGAAGGCGCGCCCCTTCCCGCCCAAAAAGCCCAAGGCGGAGTATCGCATCGAGAAAATCGTGCCCGCCGACCCCACCCAGCCCTACGACGTCCGCGACGTGATCAAGGCGGTGGCCGATGATTCCGACTTCCTGGAGGTGCAGCAAGCCTTCGCGCCCAACATCGTGGTGGGTTTCGGCCGCATCCACGGGGAGACCATCGGCTTCGTCGCCAACCAGCCCTGCGTCATGGCCGGCGTGCTGGACTGCGACTCCTCCGACAAGGCGGGGCGGTTCATCCGTATCGTCTTCTATCTCAAACTGGGCACCTTTTAGCATATAGCTTGAGTTTAAAGCGGTATCATCTACGATGTTAACAACATGTCCGATTAACCTGCTCATATCATGGCCCGATATGGTCGAAACGGTTTCAGGCTGCAGTTGAGGAATCTTAGGAAACGTTAA
>JAIRXZ010000039.1 GCA_031267995.1 Odoribacteraceae bacterium
GAGGAGGGCGGCGGCGGCGGTGTTGCGGGCGGGGTAGCCCATGGTGATGTTGATTTTTTCGACGGCGGGGGGGATGGAGTGGATGACGGGGGTGAGCAGGCGTTCGTCGCAGAGGACGATGGCGGTTTGGACGCGGGGGGCGGGGGCGAATTCGTCGAGGAGGAGGGGGAGGAGCTTGGCCTGGGCGACGACGGAGGGGACGGCGATCTCCTCGACGCGCTTGCCGGGGCGGCGGAGGTTGTCGAAATTTTCCGGCGGGATGGCGTTGGGGAATTGCTTGAGGTTGTGGCGGAGGAAGATGCCGGCCTCGTGCGCCGGGTTGTCGGTGTAGTAGGTGTCGTGATCCCAGTAGAAGCGCGCCTGGCCGTTGTCGCGGAAGTGGGCGAATATTTTGTTTTCGCAGGCGTTGAGGGCGTTGAAGCCGGCGAAGAGGAGGATGTCGTCGGGGGGGACGGCGTCGAGGTGGTCGAGGAGGAGGCGCAGTCCCATTCCCTCGTAGCATAGTCCCTCGTCCAGAAGTCCTTGACGGAAGCGGAGGTAGGTGGGGTGCAGTCGCTCCCAGGTTTGGAGGAATGAGAGTTGCTCGCGGCTGCAGGCGCCCTGGCGGAAGTGGCTCCAGAAGCGGCGGATGAGGGTGATTTGTTCTTCGGAGAGGTAGGGGAAGGATCGCTCTACCTCTTTCAACGCGTGGAGGTTGGAGAAGAGGTCGCGGGCGTCGACGAGGTACTTGTCCACGTCGTTAAAGTCCTCGAGCAGCATGTTTCCCCAGAAGTAGAAGTCGTCGAACGTCTCCTCGGTGCCGGAGGCCTGGCGGTAGGCGCGGTAGAGCTTGATGACGAGGGCGAGATCGTCGGCGCGCTTCAGGCCGGCATGGGTTTCGACGAACTCTTCGAGGGTGACGATGGCGGGCATCCACGCGGGGCGGTCGATTAGCCCGGCGAGTTCGCGCGCTAAAAATAGTCCCGCCCGCTTGTTGGGGAGGATGACGGTGAGGCGGTGGAGGTTGGCGAGGTGTTCGCGCGCCATGTCGCCGGCCAAAAGGTGTAGAAAAGAATCCATTGCCGCGTGGTTTGATTACCCTGCAAAGGTAATATATTCGCGCTTGTAATTTTAAATGATTGACTATGTTACGAGATTTATTACGCGAGAATCGCAGCTATCGCCGCTTTCACCAGAAGGATCGCGTGGGCGTGGAGAGGCTGCGGGATTGGGTGTCGCTGACGCGGTTTTGTGCCTCCGGGCGGAACGCGCAGGCGCTGAAGTACAGGTTGGTGCACGACGAGGAGAGGTGCGCGCGGGTGTTCGAGACGCTGGCCTGGGCGGGGTACCTGAAGGATTGGCGGGGGCCGGAGGAGGGGGAACGGCCGGCGGCGTACCTGGTGCAGCTGCTGGACACGGCGATCGCCGGCGATTGTTTTTGCGATGATGGCATCCAGGCGCAGACGATCCTGCTGGGGGCGGTGGAGGATGGGTTCGGGGGTTGTATCGTCAAGGCTTTCAGGGAGGCGGCGTTGCGCGCGGTGTTGAGCCTGCCGGCGTCGCTGGTGATCCGGCACGTGATCGCCCTCGGCAGGCCGGCCGAGCGGGTGGTGCTGGAGGATATGCGGGGCGACGATTTCCGCTACTGGCGGGAGGCGGACGGGTCGCACCACGTGCCCAAGCGAGGGACGGATGACCTGATTGCCTGACCCGTGAAGCTGCTGTGCGTGGAGCACGGGGCGACCGATTGGGGGTTTGCCGTGCTGGGGGATAACGCGTTGTCGCGTAATAATGACGATTTTTACGTGCCGCCGTTTGCCGGTCGGCTGAGCTGCGTTCCGCAGCTGGTGTTCAGGATCGGGCGGATGGGGAAGGGGGTGGAGGCGCGCTTCGCTTCGCGGTACGCGGGGGAGATTGGGGTGGGGATTCGCTTCTACGCCGATGATCTGCTGGAGGATGCGCTGGCGGCCGGTTTGCCGACGTCCCCGGCCACGGGGTTTGATCATGCCGCTGCCGTGTCGGTGACGCGACCGCTGGCGGGGGGATTTCCCGTCTCCGCCCGCTACGCTTTCGAGGTGAATGGCGTGGAGGTGTTCCGGGGTTCTGCTGCCGATCTTTTCCCGCCGGTGGATCGGGCGCTTTCCCGCGTCTCCGCCTTTTGCCTGCTGAAGGTTGGCGATTTATTGTTTTGCGGCAACAGGTTCCGATATGATGGCCTGCGCGTTGGGGATCACCTGCGGGTGTCGCTCGATGACGCGGTGTTGCTGGATTTTTCTGTACGGTAGGAGGTGGAATTTGCGGTTTTCGGGAAAACGCGATACATTTGCCGTGTAAATATTTTTTAATTAGACATTTCTATGGAAAATCTAATGCGTTTCGATTGGGCGGTTAAGCGCCTGCTGCGCCAGAAGGCGAATTTCGTGGTGCTCGAGGGCTTGTTGTCCACCCTGTTGGGAGAATCTATCCGGATAGAACGGATGCTGGAGAGCGAGGGAAACCAGGAGGACGAGTCCGACAAGTTTAACCGCGTGGATATGCTCGCGGAGAATAGCCGCGGGGAGTTGCTGATTATCGAGGTGCAGAATACGCGGGAGCTGGATTATTTCCACAGGGTGCTTTACGGTGTCTCGAAGGCGATCACGGAGTATATTCATATCGGGGAGGCTTTCATCAAGGTGAGGAAGGTGTATTCTATCAATATCATCTATTTCGACCTGGGGCAAGGGGAGGATTACGTGTATCACGGCTACACGGAGTTTCGCGGGATGAACAAACACGACGTGCTGAAGCTCTCCCGCAACCAGCAGCGGCAGTTCAAACACGAGATGGTGGGCGACCTGTACCCGGAGTATTACCTGCTGCGCGTGGACGGTTTCGACGAGAAGGCGGTGACGCCGCTGGACGAGTGGATTTCTTTCCTAAAGACCGGCGAGATTCCGGAGACGGCTACCGCCGCCGGCCTGCCAGAGGCTCGCGAACGTCTTCGCCTCGATAAGTTGACCTCCCAGGAGCGCAAGCGCTATCTCGCGCACATGGAGGCGATACAGTATCAACGCAGCACGATCCAAACCGGGATGCTGGAAGGGCGTGAGGAAGGACGTGTGGAAGGCTTCGTGGAAGGACATGAGAAAGGACGTGAGGAAGGCTTCGTGGAAGGGCATGAGAAAGGACGTGAGGAAGGAATAAAGGAAACGAAGATAGCCACGGCACGAAAAATCCTAAGCATGGGCATCTCCCCGGACGATGTAGCTACCACGCTCGGATTGACGAAGGAAGAAATCACCCGCCTGCAAGAGCAATAACTCACCGGTTAAAACAAACTCCCGCGCGATCATGCCCCCGTCCGGGAGTGCCCGACCGCCAGGCAGGGTAATAAAAATGCCGCGAGCAAGTGCTCGCGGCATTTTGGTGGAGAGTGCGCGAGTGCCGTCCCGTCAAATCCCGTCGAGCCCCTCCAGGAGGGGGAGCAGCGCGGGGTTGGAGGGGCGGATTTTCATGTAGGGATCGATGATGTTTCCCTCCCTGTCGATCAGGATAAAGCGGGGGATGCCGCGGATGGCGTAGGCGATTGAAAACTTGTGGTTTTGACCGATCCATAGCTGGTGGCCGGTCATGTTGTTGGCCTTGACCATGTTGCTCCAGGCCTCTTTGTTTTTGTCCACGGAGATGCTAACGAAGACGATGTCGCGGCCGGTGAACTTCTCCTCCATCGCTTTGAGCGCGGGAATTTCGGTGCGACAGGGGGTGCACCACGTTGCCCACACGTCAATGAGGATGTATTTGCCGCGGAAGTCGGCCAGCGTCACGGTTTTGCCGTTGATGTCCTCGGCGTTGAGGGCGGGGGAGGGGTCGCCCGGTCGCGGGGCGACGATGTTTTGTTTGACCTCCTCGTTGTCGACCTCGAGTTGCCGGCAGACGATTTCGTTCTCTCCCGGGGAATAGGAGGCGGTGTTCATCCTCACTTGCTTGAAGTGGGCGATTTCCCCGGAGCTCCAGCTTTTTGGGTCGTCCGCCTCCCGTGCTTGGAGAGCGAGGGTGGCGAGGAGGAGGAGGGCGATTACCGGTAAGTAAATTTTCTTCATGTGGATTGTTTTTTTAATTTAAACACACCTCTATTCATAGGTTGTATCGGTAATCTGGCGAATATCCACGCCGTAGCGTTCGATCAGGTGGGCGCGCATGATGTCGTACTTGCGCTTGAGGAGAGGATAAGCGACGAGCGTGGGTTCGAGCGTGGCGTAGGAGGCCTCCATGACGTAATAGAAGAAATTGTACAGGTCGTTTTGGTGGGTCATCAGATACATGGTGGATATATTCTGGAAGAAGCCTCGCGTCCTGTAATAATCCGGAGACTCGGTGGTATTGTTCGTCACCTTGGTGTAATCGGTGATGGCGAAATACTCCGCCGGCATCTCCAGGATATTGACGTACATCTCCGTCCACAGTTGCTGATTCAGCCACGTCTTGTAGTCCAGTTTCGTGGCGGGCGTCAGGTGCAGTAGCGTATCGCTGCAAAAGGCGAGGGCGATTTGGTTGGCGGCGATCCGCGAGTAGTAGTAGGTGGTGGCGTAGTTACCTATATATTTCACGGTATCGGCCAGGAAAATTTTGTAGGGGAGATACTCCCGCAGGAAATCGTCCGGGTAGAAATCCAGCCACACGTCATCGATAAAGTCGAGGAAGAGGCCGACGCGCTCCACGTCCGGCGGCGAGCAATAATAGAGGGCAGCGACGCTGTTGGTGACAAACGTCCAAATCAGGTCGCGCCGCGTGTAATCGTAGAGGAAATAGGAGCCGTACTTCTCGTACAGTTCGACGATGCGGTCGTCGGCGTCAGACCTACCTTGCGGCAACTCGTAGCCGGGGAATGACGTGCTAATCTCCCCGAGTTCTGCATCGCGAGTGCAGGCGAACGTCGCGAGCGTGATGGCGATAATATAAAAGTATGTTTTCATGTGAATTTAGCGTGTAAGGTGAGTTAAAGTGAGGAGGCGGTGCGTTCGGGGCCGTAGGCCGATTCGTTCTGCCGGAGTGCGTTGTTGTGCTCGATCATGTCATTGGGAATGGGCAGCGTGTAGAGTGGATCGCGCTCGTTCAGCGTGTAGGTCGCCCACGGGCTGGCGTTGCTATCGCGGTAGCGGTGGGAGATGGCGGGCATGCCGAGGCGTCGGAGGTCGAACCAGCGGTGCACCTCGAAGCACAACTCGAGGCGGCGTTCGAGGAGGATTTCCGCCCGGAGGAGTTGTCTGTCGGTGATGTTGACATTCGCGTACCCGGTCACGCGGTTTCGTCTGAGGAGATTCAAATCGGCGAGCGCCGCGGCGAGGTCGCCGTTCTCCTGCCGGGTGATGGCCTCCGCGCGGTTGAGGAGGGCTTCGGAGACGCGTATCGCGCAGGACGGGCGCACGCTGGGGATATTCGCCTTGGTGATCCTCTTGCTGCTGAGGACAAACCAGAATTGCAGGCGTTTGTCGGCGGGATCGTAGCGCGAGAGGAGGTCAGCCGAGGGGCTAAATCCCAAGGTTGTCAGCCCGCTGGAGAGGTTGATAGAACTGCTGCCATAGAGCCACTCGACCTCGTCAAGGTCGTAGGTCGCGAGGTAGAAGGGGGTGGATAGCGCGGTGTAGTCCGACAGGCCAGGAGAGAGGACGATGGCCTTTCCAGCCGCATCCACGGCGTCGTCCCAGCGCTCCATGTAGAGGTAGACGCGGGAGAGGAGGATATAAACCGACGCGAGGTTGACGCGGTAACCGCCGCGGGTAGGAGGATAAAGG
>JAIRXZ010000048.1 GCA_031267995.1 Odoribacteraceae bacterium
CCGCGTCGCACGCGCCGCCGTCAGTCGCGTGAACCACAGCAGCGACAAGGTGTCCAGCCGCCTCCGACCGCGGGGAAACACGAACCCCGGATGAAGGAAAAGATACTGGTGGCCAACGCAATAGACCGGCACCCGCGGTCGACGCAACGCGAAGGCCAGCCCCGCCACCGGCTCGTAAAAATTGATCACCGCCTCCGCCCCGCTCGCCGCCAGCGTCCGGCGAATGAACGACACGCCGCGGGCGTAACGCGCAGGACGACAAGCATGATAGAAAAACGTGGCCACCACCCGCGCCCGCCCCCCGTCGCGCGGGAAGAGGAAGCAGGGGCTGTCGAACGTCGCCACGCCATCGCCCAATCGCTCCACCAGGAAGGGCGGCAGGGTCATCCCCCGTCCCCGTCCCACCAGCACGCCAACCACCTGGTGGCCGGCTCGTTCCAGCATCTCGCGGGTGGCGATGGCCTGCGTCAGGTGCCCCCGTCCCTCGCCCTGCACGGTGAACAGGAACTTCATATCGCCGGCTGGTAAGCGGTTGCCGCCGTCTCCACGCCTGCCGGGGCGTCGCGGAAACGCGTTGCCGTGGCCTCCAGGCCGATAGAAACTTCATTATAAAGCGTCGCCGTGGCCTCCGGCTCCGCGGAAGCGTCGTGATAAATTATCCGCCACTCGCCCGCTTCATCCTCGACGAGCGCCGTCAGCGACTCCACCCAATCGCCTGAGTTCAAGTATCTAATCCCGCCGCGCCACATGTCCTCGGCGTGGTGTATATGCCCGCAGATTACCCCCTGACACTGCTTCGCCCGCGCCACGTTCACCAGCGCCTCCTCGAAGTCGGAGATGTACGACACGGCGCCCTTCACCCGCTGCTTCACCACACGGGCGAAGGAGAAGTAAGGTTTCCCGCGTGCCTTCCTGTAGCGGTTGTACCACCGGTTGGCGTGCAGGAGCAACGTGTAGCCGACGTCGCCAACCTTTGACAACCAGCGCATGTGCGACGTCACGTGGTCGAAAATGTCCCCGTGCGTCACGTAATATCGCTTGCCGTGGCTGCAGTGCACGAAATCCTTCACCACCTTGAGGTTGGCAAACTCCACCGGGATCAGGTGGTCGAGGAAATCGTCGTGATTCCCGCGCACGTATATCACCTCCGTGCCCCGGTTCTCCATCATTTTCAGGATGACGCGGAAAAAGAAGGTGTGTTCGCGCTTCCACGCTCTCCGGGCGTTGCCCCGCAGGTGCCAGCCGTCGATAATATCCCCGTTGAGTATCAGCCTCGAACAGTCCACCGATTGCAGGAATCGCGCCGCCTCCAGCGATTTGGAAAAGGCGGTTCCCAGGTGGACGTCCGAGATGACGACCGTGGCGTAAAATGTTCTCTCCATGATAGTATGTTATATGTCCGCCGCGAAGATCAGCATCGACCGTTACGAGACGGTTAACGTCCGGACACGATCGCGTTAAGATTCGGGGACGGCGGGCGATTGTTTGACGCGGTTTCTTGCCGCTGGCCGTCGGCGGGTCGTTCGGAGGTCGCGAAAGTATGCCGCTGGCCGTCGGCGGGTCATTCTGAGGTCGCGAAGGTATGCCGACGGCCGTCGGCGGGTCGTCCGGAGGTCGCGAAGGTATGCCGTCAGCCGTCGGCGGGTCGTCTGGCGTCCCGAAAGTAGTCCGTCAGCCGTCGGGGGATAAAAAAGGGTCAATATTTCCTGCCGACGGCCGACGGGGGATAAAAAAGGGTCAGGATTGCCCGCCGACGGCTGACGGGGGATAAAAAAGGGTCAGGATAGTCCGCCAACGGCTGACGGGTGGGTTTCGCGGAAAAAAACAGCCTTTTTATGGCCGACGGGTGGGTTTCGCTGGAAAAAACAGCCCTTTTATGGCCGATGACCTGTCCGCGCCCCTCCAACCACCCCGACGGCGACTTGCAAGCGATCAAAATTTAATTACCTTTGCCCGGGTTTAATTAAAAAATATGGACATGTTATCACAATTCTTGACGGGCGCGGTCATCCGCGTGGAGTGCGCGCTTGGCACGCCGGAGATCATCGGGATTGCCCTGATCGTGTTGTTGCTGTTTGGCGGGCGCAAGATCCCGGAGCTGATGCGCGGCCTTGGCAAGGGGGTTAAGAGCTTCAAGGACGGCATGAACGGCCTCGGCGACGAGGAGAAACCGGCGCCCGGCGCGGGTAAAGAGAATGAGCGAGGGTGAACTGACCTTTTGGGATCACCTGGACGAGTTGCGGAAGGTCATCTTCCGGTCGCTCGCGGCGGCGTGCCTGTTGTCGGTCGTCGCATTCATCTTTCCGGAGACGCTTTTTTCTGTCCTGCTGGCGCCGCGGGAGCCTGATTTCGTGCTGTACAGGATGCTGGAACGGGTTGCCGACGGGCTGTCGACGCCATCATTGAAGCCGGGCGACTTCGAGGTGGCGCTGGTGAGCACGCAGCTTACCGCCCAGTTTGTTACCCACGTCAGCACGGCGTTTTACGCGGGGGTGGTGCTGGCGTCGCCGTACATCGTTTTCCAGCTGTTTCACTTCGTGTCGCCGGCGCTGCGGGAGAACGAGAGGAGGTACTCGACGCGGGTGATTGTCTCCTCGTTCCTCCTCTTTTTCACGGGGTTGCTGTTGAATTACTTCGTCATCTTCCCGCTGTCGCTGCGCTTCCTGGCCACGTACAAGGTGGTGGAGGACGTGCAGTTGCTGTTCACTTTTTCGTCGTACATGGGGACGCTCGTCACGCTGTCGCTGATGATGGGGCTGTTGTTCGAGATACCGGTGGTATCGTGGCTGTTAGCCCGGCTTGGCATCCTGTCGGCGGGGTACATGACGCGTTACCGGAGGCACGCCGTGGTGGCCATCGTGGTGGTTTCGGCCATCATCACGCCTACCACCGACCTGTTTTCGCTGGCGCTGGTGAGCCTGCCCGTCTACGGGCTGTACGAGGTGAGCATCGGCATCGTCAAACGGGTGGAAAAACGACGAAAATGAGTACTTTCGCGCCCCGTAACCAATATAAGTAGATCGTGGGATTCAAGGAAGAGATTGCCAGAAGGCGCACGTTTGGCATCGTGAGCCACCCGGACGCGGGAAAAACAACGTTGACAGAGAAGCTGTTGCTGTTTGGCGGCGCCATTCACGTGGCCGGGGCGGTGAAGTCGAACAAAATCAAGAAGACGGCAACCTCCGATTTCATGGAGATTGAACGACAACGGGGCATTTCCGTGGCCACTTCCGTGATGGGGTTCGAGTACGGGGGGACGAAGATCAATATCCTGGATACGCCTGGACACCAGGACTTCGCGGAGGATACTTTTCGCGTGCTGACGGCGTGCGATAGCGTGATTATCGTGGTGGACGCGGCCAAAGGGGTGGAGACCCAAACGCGTAAGTTGATGCAGGTGTGCCGGTTGAGGCGTACGCCCGTGATTGTTTTCGTGAATAAGATGGACCGGCCGGCGGGCGATCCGTTTGACGTGATCGACAACATCGAGGAGGAGTTGGACGTGAAGACGGTGCCGCTGAGCTGGCCTGTCGGCAGCGGCGAGTTGTTCAAGGGTATTTATAACTTGCACGCCGGCGACTTGTGCCTCTACTCGCCCAGCATCCAGACGATTAGCGAGGGTATCCGCATCAATGATTTACATTCCACCGAGCTGGACGACCGCCTCGGCGAACGCGCCGCCACCCGCCTGCGGGAGGAGCTGGAGCTGGCCGGTGAGGTGTTCCCGAAGCTGGACAGGAGGGAGTACCTGGAGGGGACGGTGGCGCCGCTGTTTTTTGGCTCGGCGCTGAATAACTTCGGCATCAGGGAGATGTTGGATTGTTTTATCGACATCGCGCCGCCGCCACAGCCAAGGGAGACGGAGGAGCGCGTGGTGTTGCCGGGGGAGGAGCGGTTCACGGGGTTCGTTTTCAAGATCCATGCGAACATGGATCCCAATCACCGGGATCGCGTGGCGTTCGTGAAGGTGTGTTCCGGGACGTTCCGGCGCAACACGCCCTATTTGCACGCGGGATCGGGGAAGATGATGAAGTTTTCGACCCCGACGGCGTTCATGGCGGCCAAGAAGTCGATTATCGACGAGGCGTTTCCGGGGGATATCGTGGGGTTGCACGATACCGGTAGTTTCAAAATCGGCGACACGCTGACCGAAGGGGAACGACTGCATTTCAAGGGGATACCAAGTTTCTCGCCCGAACTGTTCAAGTATATCGAGAATGCCGACCCGATGAAGTCCAAACAGCTGGCCAAGGGCATCGATCAGTTGATGGACGAGGGCGTGGCACAGCTGTTTACCAATCAGTTTAACAATCGAAAGATCATCGGCACGGTGGGGGCGCTGCAGTTCGAGGTGATCGAGTACCGCCTGCTGCACGAGTACGGGGCGTCGTGCCGGTGGGAGCCTATTAACCTGTTCAAAGCGTGCTGGATAGAGGCAACGGACGAGGCGGAGCTGGCCGACTTCAAGTTGCACAAGGCGCAGTACATGGCGCGGGATAAGCGGGGACGCGACGTGTTCCTTGCCGAGTCGCAGTACATGTTGCAGATGGCGCGGGACAATTATAAAGGCCTGCTGTTCCACTTCACGTCGGAGTTTTGAGGGGCGGCTTGGACGGCGACGTTTTTTTTATACCTTCGCGGGAAACTTGATAAGCATATTCATGATAAAGAGATTGCTATGGATCGTGGCGTTTGCCGGAGCGTGTGTCACCGAAAGAGAGAGCGTCCTCGTTGACAGGCCGCACGTCGAACAGTTTATCCTCGACGTGCCCGATCGACTTGACAACAGCGGGGAAGGCTCCGAACGGGAGAGCGTCGTGCGCGAGGTGGACGTACTGGTGTTCAACGCGGATGACCGATTGATTTACCGGTCGGCCGGGTTTGATGTTGTTGATGACGCGACGGTTTCCTCAGCCGCGGCGCGGAAGAAGTTCTCGGTCAAGTTGCGCGGCGAGGGTGTGAATGACAAGGTGGTGGCGATTGTAAATGCCCGGTCGGCGCTTGTCGACGTGCCCGCGGATTCGCTGCTGGCGGGGCCGACGCGCGGCGAGGTGCTGGACAGGCTCGCGTTCGAGCTGCCGGGGGTGGATGTCATCGAGGAGCGCGGCGTGCCGATGTGGGGGGAGCTTGATCGCACGACCGGCAATGGCAGGGTGGAGGAGTGGTCGGTGATCTTCCTGACGCGGGCGGTTGCTCGCGTGGACGTGCGGGTGAATTACCTGAAACAACAGCACTTTTTGCTGGAGAGCGTGCACGTGTACAATTATAATCGCGCGGGAACCATCGCCCCGGAGGTTGGCGGGCGTACCAACGGGTACAATCCCGCGCAGTGGAGAAAGGGCGAGGGCGCGACGCTGCAACCAACTGAACTCGCGGCGTGGAACGGGGGCGAGGCCACGGAGCCACACCTGCCCGATCTCGCGGCGCTGGCCGACCGGGATAGTCCGCTGAAGGTGAGCGACGTCCCGCT
>JAIRXZ010000182.1 GCA_031267995.1 Odoribacteraceae bacterium
AGCCGCTACGTCGACTCGCTGCTCATCACCACCCTCGCCACGTCGGACGAGCGGAACGTCGCGCTCTACGCCGTCGACAACAGCAACAACCTCTCGGAACCCGTCGTCGTATCCGTCACGCCGGGGCAGTCGCACATCTACGCCATCGTGGAGAGCATCACCGCCGAACCCTACTCCGGGGGCATCCGCCTAACCTGGGACAACCCCAACCGCGTGGACATGGCCGTGGAGGTACTCCTCCAGGACTCCACCGAAAACTACGTCACGTACGCCACCTTCACCGGCAACGCCTCGGAAGGCATCGGCGTCAAGTTTACCGGCTTGGAACCGGTGCGCTCCTACTTCGGCGTCTACGTCCGGGACAGGTGGGGAAACAGGACACCCGTCAAATACTACACCATCGTGCCCAAGCCCTATCTCATCAGGCCCTACCTGGCCGACCGAACCTCGTTCCCCGTCCCGCAATTTTTCGACCATCCCCTCTACATGGACATGTCCGAACTCACGTATGAAGTATGGGTGAGGCGGCGCGAACCGCAAAGCTTTATTGTCAGCACCATCATGGGGATAGATGACCCCAAGTCGATGCTTTTATGCATTTACGACAACGGCGTTGGAGCATACGCCGGGACGTGGTTATGGGGGCCGCGCGCGGAACTGGAAACGTGGTATCACATCGCCTTTGTTTACGACGGCTCCATGTTGAGGCTCTACGTGAACGGCAAGCAGGAAGCCTCCGCCCCGAGGAGCGGGTATATCGACATATCGATCAAATATCCCGGTGATCCGGCGTTCATGATCGGGCAGTCCATCGGTGCCCGCTACTTTGACGGCGAGATGAACGACATCCGCGTCTGGAGCGTCGCCCGCACGCAAGATCAAATCCGGGCAAACATGTTCGGCGCGGTAGACCCCTCCACCCCCGGCCTCATCGCCAACTGGCGCTTTGACGACGGCGAGGGAACCGTCATCCGCGACTACTCCCCCAACGGCTACGACATCACCGCCAGCGAGCCGTTCGAGTGGGTCTTGGCCCCCACCACCCCCGCGAGCCTCGAAGAATTTGATGAATAAAATGACAAACAACATGAAAACGATAAACAACATCTCTCTTTTCGCGTGCATCGGGATAGTGGCCATCTGGCTATCCAACTCCTGCACGCGGGTAGAACACGTGGAAGGCGCGCCCTACGCCGCCAGGGTGGAAGAGATCACCGCCCACGCCGGCAACGGCAAGGTGGACATCGAACTGCTCGTCACCAGCGATCAAATAGACCTCATCCGCGTCTACTACAACGACCGCCAAAGCTCGAAAGAGATCACCGTCGGCGGTCAAACAGGCCTCTACACCGTCACCATCGACGGCCTCGAAGCCATGCCCCACGAATTCACGATATACTCCTACAACACCTTCCGCCACGAGTCGACGCCCACCAAAGTCACCGTCAACGTGTACGACGACGACTACCTCGCCTCCCTCTGGGGGCGCGCCGTCACCGTCGCCACCCACGACGAGGACACGGGAGCGCGGCTCGAGTGGACGGAACCGGTCAGCAGCGAGGTCAGGACGGAGGTCATCTACGAAAACCAGCAAGGCGTCGAAACCGTGCGCGTGGTGCCCCCCGGCGAAAACATCACCATCATCCCCGACATCGGCAACTGGTCGCGCGGCATCGAGTACTGCACCTACATCCTCCCGGAGCCAACCTCCCTCGAGCTGCACGCCACCGAAACCAAGCTGCAAATGCTGGAGAGTTACTACACCAAGGGCAAAATGTGGGACGCCTGCGACGCCACCACCGGGTGGGGCGGCACCCTCGACCTGGTCGACAAGAAAGAGGGCGCGGCCTCCGTGAGCAAGTCACTCGCGGCAAATAGCGTCGTTCTTTTGACGAAGAACTTCGGGACGACCTTTGACGCCGGGGTGACGATGGCAAACGGCATCTTCGCCTTCTCGCTCTACGTGGACGACGCGTCGGCGCTCGGCACTCGTGAAGGTAGCGAGATAGAAATCACCAGCTCCGGTGGCGCGGACGTGCAGGAGACCTCTTGGCCATTTAACGGGGTACCTTTAGTCAACGGTTGGAACAAGGTAGAGTTGAGATTATCGGGCGCGTGGGGCGCGAGCGCGGATCTCACCAGGCTCAATTTCATCCGCATCTTTAGCGTCACCCGCGACCGTCCCGTGGTGATGAAAATCGACTGCATCCGCTTCATGATCGCGGAATAAAATAACCCTGAATATCGCGCGGATTCCAGCGAGGCAATCCAAAAGACACCCGTCCGGGGATTGCTTCGCGCCCCGCGATACCGTCAGAAACTCATCAACGGCAACAGATAAAACAAAAAAACATGAATTGGAAAAAGACAAACCTCTTGACCCTCGGCCTCCTCTGCGCCGGCCTGCTTTTAGCCTGTAACAAGGGCGACGACGCGCCCGCCGCCTCCTCCGGGTTGCCCGCCGGCACGGTATCCGTCATGGACTTCGGCGCCAAGGGCGACGGCGTCACCGACGACACCAAGGCCTTCCAGGACGCCCTCGACTCCTTCGGGACAAAAGGGGGCACCGTCCACGCGCCCGCCGGGAACTACCTCTTCACCGGCAACCTGAACATCCCGGCGGCGGTGACGCTCAAAGGCTCCTTCGAATCCGTCCCCGCCCACAACGGCATCCGCGACCCCGGCCTGCCCAAACCGGAAGACGACGGCACCGCCTTCCTCGTCACCGCCGGCAAGGGAAACGAAAACGCCGCCCCCTTCATCACCCTCAACACCAACAGCACCCTCCGCGGCGTCGTCCTCTACTGGCCGCGCCAGGATCCCGACCTCGAACCCGACCCCTACCCCTGGGGCGTGGCCATGCGCGGGAAAAACCCCGCCCTCCTCGACGTCGAGATGCTCAACCCCTACAACGCCATCGACGCCTCGGACAACGAGCGCGCCCTCGTACGCAACATCAGCGGACAGCCCCTGCGGCGCGGCATCTACGTGGACGGCATCTACGACATCGGCCGCATCGAAAACGTCCACTGGAACCCGTGGTGGAGCATGACGCCGACGCTGCTCGCCTGGCAAAAGGCGAACGGCGAGGCCTTCATCTTCGAGCGCACCGATTGGCACTACGTCCTCAACACCTTCTGCTTCGGCTACCGCGTCGGCTACAAATTCGGCGGCAGCGCCAGCGGCGTCTGCAACGGCAACTTCCTGGGCATCGGCGCCGACGCCTGCCACACGTCGGTACTGGTGGAGAACAGCGCCACCATGGGACTGCTGATCACGAACGGCGAATTCGTGGCCATGGACGGGGACGACCCCACGATGGTGCGGGTCGGCGCCGGCAACGAGGGGAACGTCAACTTCTCGAACTGCGCCTTTTGGGGTCCTTGCAACCAGAACGCCATCATCGACGGTACGGGCGCCGTCACCTTTTCCAGCTGTATTTTCATGCAATGGGACAGGTATCGCCAGGGGCGCTACTCGGTGACCGTGAATAGCGGCTCCGTGATCATCACCGGCTGCAACTTCATGACCGATAGCCCGCAGGTATCTATCGGCCCCGGTGTCTCTCGCGCCGTCGTGACCGGCAACATCGTCAAAGGTAGTGTCCGGATCTCGAATAGCGCCGCCCGTAGCGTCATCCAGGACAACGTGGGAAATTATTGAAGCATACACATTATATATAGTGTGATGAACTTATATATGGTGATGGGTACGATAGCCGCGATGGCTTCGACAGGCTCAGCCACCGAAGGGCTATTGGAGAATGCTGTAGGGGCGAATAATCATTCGTCCTCACGGGAAACTATACACGGTGATGCTGTAGGGGCGAATAATCATTCGCCCTCACGGGAAACTATACACGGTGACGAACTATATACAGTGATGAACTATATACAGTGACGCACTAATACCCGGGGATCAACTCCCCACCGCGTTCTTTGACATATTGGTTTACACGCTCGAAAAAAATTGGTTTCCATGATAGCGCGAGCGCGAGCTCGCGTCACTCGTCAGGGAGATCATCACCGTGCCTTCGGGCGCTGGTGGTGATTCTCCCCTCGACGGGGGCTTCGACACGCTGGCTTCGACAAGCTCAGCCACCGCGGCTATCCCCCCCGGGGGCTGAGCCTGTCGAAGCCCCCCCCCGGTGCTGGCGCGGACTTGTAGTCCGTGCCAACGAAAGGGCAATCTTTCGGGTAGTGGCACGAGCTACAAGCCCGCGCCAGCGGGAAAATGTTGTAGGGGCGCGCCTCGCGTGCGCCCTTGATGACGCCACACGTGTCCCCCGGTGACAACACGTCGAAGGTGCATACGCGGGAAAGGGCGCACACGTAGGTGCGCCCCTACAGCATTCTCCGACGAACCCGTAATTCTCCGACGAACCCGTAGGGGCGCACCTACGTGTGCGCCCTTCCCTGCCCAACGACAACACCGGTAAAACTGTAGGGGCGAATAATTATTCGCCCTCACCGCCTGTAAAGTAAAACACATCGCGGGTGCACACGCGGGAAAGGGCGAATAATTATTCGCCCCTACAGCATTTTCCAACGAACCCGTAGGGGCGCACCCGCGTGTGTGCCCACCTCTTAGTGTAGAGACGTAGCGTGCTACGTCTCCAGGATTGGGATTCCATTCCCTGAGACGTAGCACGCTACGTCTCTACAGTTGGGATGTGAACAACGATGACACGTTTCCCACCGCGTCCCCCCCCGGTGGCTGAGCCTGTCGAAGCCCTCCCCTTTACCAGTAAAAATCTTTTCACGGGATGCGCGAAATGTCGTAAATTGTTTACATTCGCGATGTAACAATAAAAACATAGAATATGCCTCGTTATCTTAACCCCAAAAATGATTTGCCCTTCAAGCGGATCTTCGGCGAGCACCCCGACCTGCTGAAAAGTTTCCTCAACGCGCTGATGCCGCTGGAAGAGAATCAGCAGATAGTAAGCCTGGAGTATCTCTCCCCGGAACAGGTGCCGGAGAATCCCGGGAAGAAGTACTCGATCGTTGATGTCCGTTGCAAGGACAACTTCGGCCGG
>JAIRXZ010000081.1 GCA_031267995.1 Odoribacteraceae bacterium
CGATATGACAACGCCCCCGTGGAGATCATCACCAGCTCCAAAAAGCTCGTGGACGTCCAGAAGTTCTACAACACGGATCGCCTGCGTCCCATCTACAACAGTTTCGAGTTCATGCCGCAGATGATCCTCTGACCCCCCTCCGCGCGAGGAAAAAAAGACCCGCCACCCGGTCGTACCATCGACCGCCGTGGCGGGTCTCTCGTTTCCCCCCGCGGGCGCGAACAGGAGGCCATGGCCCCAAACGCGAAATGACAGGGCGCGACGGGGGGCGGAGAGCGGGGGACGAGGGAGGCCGCGGGACGCGCCCGGCATCGTGTATACTATTGATGTTGAATAAAATCGCGGGGGAGAACCCGACGGGGCGCGGCTACCTCCGGTGCAGCCCGCACTCCTTGTGCAGGGGCGATTCCCACCACCAGCGGCCGGCGCGGAGATCCTCGCCAGGCTCCACGGCGCGCGTGCATGGCTCGCAGCCGATGCTCGGGAAACCCTCGTCGTGGAGGCGATTGTAGGGGACGTCGTGGGCGGCGATGTAGGCGCGCACCTCCTCTTCCGACCAGTCGATTAAGGGGTTGATCTTGACAAGATTGTTGGCCTCGTCCCACTCCACGCGCCGCGCCTGTTGGCGGGTGACGGACTGCTCGCGGCGCAGGCCGCAAATCCAGGCGTCCAGGCCGAGGAAAGCGCGCGCCAGCGGCTCCAGCTTGCGCGCCCGGCAGCACGCCTTCCGCTTGTCGATGCTGTCGTAAAAAAGGTTAACGCCATGCTCGCGCACCATCGCCTCCACCTGCTGGCGGTCGGGGAAAAGGACGTCGATGTGAATCCCGTAGCGCTTGTTGGTGCGGTCGATCAGGCGGTAGGTTTCGGGAAACAGCCGCCCCGTGTCCAGCGTGAAGACGCGGGTCGCCGGCGCCAGTCGGGCGATCATGTCCGTGAGCGCCTGGTCTTCCAGCCCCAGGCTGGAGGAGAGGGCGACGCGCCCCTCGAAGCGCGCGAGGAGTTGGCGCAGCAGCTCTTCGGGCGCGGCGTCGGCGAGCTGCCGGTCGAGCTGCTCGATGTCCTGTCGGGTGTACATATTCACGGGATTAGATTAAAGAATTTGGTCGGCCGCGCCGAGGATCATCCCCCCGCCCACGGTTTCAAAGGTGTCGGGGTCGACGAGCACCAGGCTGCCGGTGACGCGGTTTTTCGCGTAGGGATCGAAGGCCAGGGGCTTGGCCGTTTTGATGGTGACGCGGGCGATGTCGTTGGCGCGAAGGGTGTCCTTTCCCTCCTCGGCCTGGAGGGTGTTGACGTTGACCACGTGGATGATACGCGTGACGACGCCGATGGTCTCGCGCGTGGCCTGCATGACGATGTAGCGGTTGCCGGGGCGGAGGGGCTTGTCGTTAAACCAGCAGATCACGAGGGTGATTTCGCGGGCGACGGTGGGCGGCGTTCCCCTGCCCACGATGAGGTCGCCGCGGCAAACGTCCAGGTCGTCGGCGAGTTGCACGGTGATGGATTCGGAGGCCACGGCCTTCTCCAGGTCGGCGTCGAGGCGGGTGATGGCCGTCACCGTCGAGCGCAGGCCGGAGGGGAAGACGGTGACGGCGTCGCCCTTTTCGAGCACCCCGCCGGCCACGCGCCCGGCGTACCCGCGGAAGTCGTGAAACTTGTCCGAGATGGGGCGGATGACGTACTGCACGGGGAGGCGGCAGTCCTGCTCGTTGACGCGGTGGTTGACGGGGATCGTTTCCAGGATCTCCATGAGCGTCTGCCCGTCGTACCAGGGCATCCGGGAGGACGGCTCCACCACGTTGTCGCCCAGTTTGGCGGAGAGGGGGATAAAGGTGACGCTGTCGAGGTGCAGCGTGTTGGCGATGTGGCGATAGCGCTCCCGCGTTTTCTCGAAAACCTCGCGCGAAAAGTCGACGAGATCCATCTTGTTGACGCATACCAGGAGGTGCGGGATGCCCAGCAGCGAGGCGATGTAGGAGTGGCGCAAGGTCTGTTCCAGCACCCCGTTGCGGGCGTCAATCAGGATGATGGCGAGGTCGGCCGTGGAGGCGCCCGTCACCATGTTGCGGGTGTACTGGATGTGTCCGGGGGTGTCGGCGATGATAAATTTGCGCTTGGGGGTGGCGAAGTAGCGGTAGGCCACGTCGATGGTGATGCCCTGTTCGCGCTCCGACCGCAGGCCGTCCGTGAGCAGGGCGAGGTTTACCTCGTCGTTGCCGCCGCGGCGGGAGGCGGATTCGATGGCCTCGAGCTGATCCTCGAAGATGGATTTGCTGTCGTACAACAGGCGGCCGATGAGGGTGCTCTTGCCGTCGTCCACGCTGCCGGCGGTGGTGAAGCGCAGCAGCTCCATGTCCAGGTAGCCCGACGCGTCTTTTGTCTGTTTTTCCATGATTCGCTTTTAAAAGTAGCCCGATATTTTCCTGTCCTCCATGGCCGTTTCCGACCGTTTGTCGTCCGCCCGTCCGCCCCGTTCGGTGACGCGGGTGGCGGCGATTTCGTCGATGATCTCCTCCAGGGAGGTGGCGCGGGAGAGGGTGAGCCCCGTGCAGCTGATGTCGCCGATGGTGCGGCATCGCACCTGGCGTCGCTCGACGGTTTCGCCCGGCTTGCGCGGGATGCAGGGTTCGGCGGCCAGCCACTGCCCGTCGCGGGCGAAGACGTCGCGCTCGTGGGTGAAGTAGATGGAGGGCATCTCGACGCGCTCCTTGTATATGTATTGCCAGACGTCCATCTCCGTCCAGTTGCTGATGGGGAAGACGCGGAAGTGCTCGCCGACGTTTTTTTTGCCATTGAAGATGTTCCACAGTTCGGGGCGCTGGTTTTTGGGATCCCACTGGCCAAACTCGTCGCGGTGCGAGAAGAATCGCTCCTTGGCGCGCGCCTTTTCCTCGTCGCGGCGGGCGCCCCCGACGGCGGCGTCGAACTTGTACTTTTCGATGGTGTCCAGGAGGGTGGTGGTTTGCAGCTTGTTGCGGCTGGCGTTGTAGCCGGTTTCTTCCTTCACCCGGCCGGCGTCGATGGAGGCCTGCACGGATCCGACGATGAGGGTGGCTCCCAGTCGCTTGACGAGGGCGTCGCGGTAGTCGATGGTCTCGCTGAAATTGTGCCCCGTGTCGATGTGGAGCAGCGGGAAGGGTATCCGCAGCGGGTAGAAGGCCTTGTACGCGAGGTGGGTGACCACGATGGAGTCCTTGCCACCGGAGAAGAGGATGACGGGACGCTCGAACTGCGCGGCCACCTCGCGGAGGACGTAGATGGCTTCGGATTCGAGTTCGTCGAGATGTGTTAATGTAGACATGATGTAGCGATTAAGTTGCCCCGGCGGTCAGCTGAAGATGCCGGAGAGGTATTTCTGTGTCAATTTATTGGTCGGGTTGTTGAAAACCTGGTCGGCGGGGCCAGCCTCGATCACCTGACCGAGGTACATGAAGACCACGTGGTCGGCCACGCGCAACGCCTGTCGCAAGGTGTGCGTGACCATGACGATGGAATAGTGCTGCTTGAGGGCGATGAATAGCTCCTCGATGGTCTTGCTGGAGATGGGGTCGAGGGCGCTGGTGGCCTCGTCCGCCAGGATAAAGTGCGGCTCCACGGCGAGGCTGCGCGCCAGGCAAAGGCGCTGCTGCTGGCCGATGGAGAGGCGGGCGGCGGGGGTGTTGAGGCGCTCCTTGACCTCCTCCCAGAGGCCGGCGGCTTCCAGGTAGTGGCGGACGATCATCCTGAGTTTGCGCCGGTTGCGGATGCCGTGCACGCGGCAGCCGTAGGCCACGTTGTCGAAGATGGACATGGGCAGCGGGCAGGGTTTCTGGGATATTAGCCCCATTTTGCGGCGCAGGTTGATGATTTCCGCGCCGCCGCTGCCGACGATGTCCTCGCCGTTGAGGAGCACCCGGCCGGAGACGCGGACGCCCTCCACGGAGTCGATGAGCCGGTTGAACGTCTTGAGCAGCGTGCTTTTGCCGCAGCCGGAGGGGCCGATGATGCAGGTGATTTTCTTGTCGGGGATCGTCAGGCTGATCTCCTTCAGGATGTGCTGCTGCTTGATGTGGACGTTGAGGTTTTCGACGACAAGCTCGGACTCCCCCTCGCCGCGCTCAAACTTGTGGTCGGGGCGAAACATGGTGACGAGCTTGCCGACGGCGGCAGGTTTCCGCTCCTCCGCGGGGAGCGACATGGCAGTGAACAGGTGTTTCATTTCAGTTTGTGTTTGGCGAATCGGTTCGTTACATAGCGACCAAGGATGCTTAACACCAGCACGATGAGCGTCAGCACCAGCGCCGCCGCGTACGCCCGGTCTTGCACCTCCTTGATGGGGCTGCTGAGCTGGAAGAAGACGGCCAGCGGCAGCGTCGCGGCCGGTTGGGAGAGGGATGTCGGGATGCTGTCCGTGTACCCGGCGGTGAACATCACGCCGGCGGCGTCGCCGATGGCTCGCCCGACGGAGAGGAGGGTGGCGGTGGCGATGCCGGGGGCGATTTGCCTGAGTACCACGCGGATTGTCTCCAGCCGCGTGGCGCCGAGGGAGTAGGTGGCGTCGAGGATTTCCCGCGGGAATTGCCTGGCGACCTCGTCCATCGACCGGATGAAGATGGGGATGATCAGCAGCGTGATGACGATGATGCCGCCCAGCAACGAGGTTTTCAACCCGAAGTAGATCATGATGGTGAAGCCGAAGGCGCCGTAAACGATGGACGGGATGCCGAAAAGGACGTCGTAGGCGATCCGCGCGACGTAGGCCAGCCGCGATTCGCGCCGCAGGTAGATGTTCAGGTAGAAGACTACCGGGATGCTGATCAACAGCCCCAGCAGGGCTGAGGCGCCGACGACGTATATCGATCCCACGATGGCGTTCAAGAAGCCGCCCTCTTTGCCCACGTAGAAGCCGCCGCCGGGGACTTTCAGGATCATGTCCCAGCTCATGGCGCTCCACCCCTTGGAGAGGATGGAGTAGATGATGCTGCCCACGAAGGCGAGGACGGTGAGCGTCGCTCCCATCATGAGTATCTTGAATAGGCGCTCTTCGGCGAATTTTAGTTTCATGCGGCAAGGCGTGTTGGGGAGGGTTGGAGGGCGACGGGGGAGGGGTGGAGGGCGACGAGGGAGGGTTCGCGCCTGGCGAGGGTGGTTTCGCGACCGGCGAGGCGGCGGTCTTGTAATTGTTTCATGGTTACCGTGTTTCGAGGGTTATTCTCGCGCGATTGGCGGGCGGACGGGTGTTTTTTGGTCGCCATCTCACTCCATATGAAGTTCATCTCACTCCATATGAAGTTCATCTCACTCCATATGAAGTTCATCTCACTCCATATGGAGTTCATCTCACTCCATATGAACTTCATCTCATTCCATATGAAGTTCATCTCACTCCATATGAAGTTCATCTCACTCCATATGAACTTCATCTCACTCCATATGGAGTTCATCTCACTCCATATGGAGTTCATCTCACTCCATATGAAGTTCATCTCACTCCATATGGAGTTCATCTCACTCCATATGAAGTTCATCTCACTCCATATGGAGTTCATCTCACTCCATATAGCTTTCATCTGGTGTGTGAGCGGGAGCATCTCGCGTGAAACCGGGAGCATCTCGTGTGAAACCGGGAGTATCTCGCGTGAGATCGCGAGCATCTCGTGTGAAACCGGGAGCATCTCGCGTGAGATCGGGAGTATATCGCGTGAGATCGGGAGCATCTCGCGTGAAACCGCGAGCATCTCGTCGCGTCCGCCATTGTTTTTTCCTTTTATCTTTTCCACGCGCGTATCATTTAATTCACGTTTTTCTCGATCCGGTAGAGCACCACGCGCGATATGAGGTTGAACAGCAGCACGACGACAAAGAGGATCAGCGCGGCAAACATCAACGCCGCCTCGTAATGCGGCAGCGACAGCATCTCCCCGTAATTGTTGGCGATCAGCGCGGGAATCGGGTAGCAGGCGCTAAAAAGCGAGCGCGGGATCTCCGGCAAATTGCCGCACACCATCAGCACGGCAATCGTTTCGCCCAGCGCCCTGGACACGGCCAGCACCACGGCCGCCGCCAGCCCCGGTCGCACGTTGCGGATTACCACCAACTTGGTGGTCTGCCAGCGCGTGGCGCCGAGGGAGATGGAGGCCTCCCGCAGCTCCCCCTGGACGGAGGTAATGATCTCGATAAAGAGGCTCACCAGCAGCGGCAATATCATCACGCCCAGCACGATGCCGGCAGCCAGCATCGTGTAGCCCGTGGAAAAATCGACGAATTGGGGCGCCAGCCAGTCCGAGATGAAGGGGACTATCAGCAGCGTCCCCCACACCCCGTAAATCACCGACGGGAGGGCGGCCAGGATGTCAAGGGCGGGAAAGACGTATTTGCGCGTCACCGGCCGCGCGTACTCGGCAAGGTAAATGGCTGTCAACAAGGATATCGGCACGGCCATCACCACCGCGATGACCGTCACCCAGATGGTGCCCATGATAAACGGCAAAAACCCGAACTCCCCCTTCATCGGTTTCCAGCTGCTGGAAAAAAGGAGGTCGCCCAGGCTATGCTCGTCGAACACGGGGGCGGACTTCAGGAACAGTCCAACCCCCATGATCACAACCAAAAGCAGGGAGGAGATGGTCAGGAAGAACATCACCCCCCCCGCTATTTTATCCTTCAGTACGCGGGTACGCATCCGGGCCGCGGGCTATTTTTTCTCCAGCAGCGCCAGACCCCGTTGCAGTTTTTCGTCGGGCAGGCTGATGTAACCCGTTGGCATGTTGTACTCCTGGCCTTTGGTGAGGACGAATTTCAGGAAGGCCACCACCTCCGGTTTTTCCGGCACGCCGTTGGTGACCAGGTAGAGGTCGCGGGCGGGGGGCGAGGGGTAACGATCCTCGGCGATGGCCTGCACGATGGCGTCCTTGGTGTCGTAGAACAGCTCGTCGTCATCGAGTTGCCCGTTTTCGTTCACGTCTATCGGCAGCACCAGCAGACCGGGGTTCGGCGCCCGCGTGCCCTCGTCGTAGGCGTACGAGAGGTTGTTGAGGCCGATCCCCAGGACGTCCTTCTGGACGGCGGTGGCCAGGCCTGGATCGCCGTAGACGGCCGTTCCGCCGAGGTCTTCCTGCTTCTTTCCCAGCCACAAGGCCCACGTTTCGGCGGCGCCGCAGGCGTCCGAGCGCGTGTAGACGTGCACGGCCTCGGCGCGAGGGGTGCCCGTGACGTCGCCCCAGGTTTTGTACTCGCCGGTGATCCACAGGTTGATGGCGGCCTCGCGCGTCAGCCCGCGCTTGAGCAGGTCGGCCAGGGCGGGGTTTGCCGCGTTGATCGTGGGCACCACGGCGTCTTTGGCGACGGCGATGCCGATGGCGCCTTTTTCCTGCTCGGTGGGGTAGACCTCGCGGGATACCATCCCCAGGTCAACCACCTTGGAGAGGACGTCCGTCATTCCCTTGCCCGCGCCGCCGGCGGAGATGTCGATGCGCACGCCGGGGTTTAGTTGCTTGAACTCGTCCGCCCACTTGACCACCAGCGGGTAGAGGGCGAAGGCGCCGGAGATGGAGATGTCGCCCCCGGAGCGGGATTTGCAGCCACAGGCGCACGCGCCGATGAGGACGCTGGCCAACGAGATGATGAATGTTTTTTTCATGTTACGTGTTGTTTGTGTTTAAAAAGATACCATGATTTGCGCTGACAGGTAGAGGGTTTCCGTCGCGTCGCCGGTGACCCTGTAGCTGTAATTCAGCATCAGGCGCAGGTTTTTGACGGGGGAGTAGTTGCCGCCGATGGTGTAGTAGGCGAGGCCTGAATTGTCAACGTCCATGTTTTGCTTGAGATACTCGTGCTTGAGCAACGCTTGCAGGCCGTTGCAGATGTTGTAGGCGCCAACGAGGTAGTAGCCCTCGCTGCGCTGGCTCCTGGTTTTGCCGGCGATGTACTCGCCGCGGAACAGCCACCTGTCGTCCGCGTACCGCGCGCCGAAGCCCACGCGCCGCCGCCGGTAGCTGTCGCCCGCCTGGGGAGGCAACGCCCCGTGGTAGTACGATCCGGACAGGGTGACGCCATTCAACGGGTTCACGGTGAGGATGCCGGAGAAGTCCTTGGCCTTGTTGTTGTCGGTGGTGTTGATGCCGCTGCCGTTGAAGATACCTATATTATAGGTGATGACGGGGGATCCGTTCCGCTCCAGGAATCCGCCGTTGACGGCCAGGCCGATGTCCCGCCCGTTGGCGTTGACGCCCGCGAAGTCATTGTAGCCGACCATCCGGGAGATGATCAACGAGTTGTCAATCGTCTCCAGCGCGGTGGGGCTGTAGGGGTTTTCCAGCGAAAAGGGCACCTTGAACTCGCCCGCCTGCACGTTCAGGCATGGCAGCGCCTTCCACACGAGGTAGGCGTCCAGCACCTTGGGGGATCCGGCCAGCTCCAGCTGCAGGCGGTAGTCGAAGGCAGAGAAGTTCCCCTTGAAGTCCAGCCGCGCCCGGCGAATGTCGAAGGTATTCCAGTTGCCACTTCTGAGGGCGGACTCCTGGTAGTACAAATCCTGGTAGCGCAGGTTGATCAGCCCGGAGATCGTCGGCAGTCGTTTGACAATTTTCTCGAGCGCGTCCACCCGCTTTTCCAGGGCGTCTTGCGCCTTTGTCCCGGTGTTGATCATCAGTAAACCTATACACGTTAGCGTTGTGATTCGATAGAAATAAGCCTTCATAGATTCATTTTTTTATTTAATGTGGGGTTAAAATTGCACGACGAAAGTACGGATTAATCGCTAGACTTCTTTTCGGGAGGCCGCCAAAAGGCCATTTTTACGCATATATACCCCACGCCGCTTACGCATATATACCCACGTTTCGGGGGAAACGGGAAGGCCTCCCGGACGGCCGCGCGAAACGGGAAAACCGCGCGGACAACGGCGCCGACAACGACGACAAGCCCGCTCCCCCGCCCCGCGCGGCGCGGATTTTTCGGGAAAAACTTGCAAACTCCCCGTTAAATACACACCTTTGCCGACGCAATTTGATGATCAACAATGGATGATAGCCGCTTTATAAAGAACGGGATGGTAATCCCGAACGGACGCTCCCCCCTCGCCGGGACGCGCGCCCCCCGCGTAACCACGCGAATGTGCCACCGGGCACGCTGATCTCTCCCCCCCCACACACCGCCGGCCGCTCGCCATGCATCTGCGCGTTTTTCAAAAAACTTACTCATGGAGGTACAAATTTATCATTATCATAACGAATTTCCGTTGGAAGGCGGGGGCGCTCTCCCCGGTTTGACGATCGCCTACCACACCTACGGCGCCCTGTCGCCGGCGGGCGATAACGTCATTTGGGTCTGCCACGCGCTCACGGCCAACTCCGACGTGGAGCAGTGGTGGCCGCGCACGGTGGAGGAGGGCAAGTTCCTCGACCCGGGGCGCCATTTTATCGTCTGCGCCAATATCCTCGGATCGCACTACGGCACCACCGGCCCGCTGAGCATCAACCCGCTGACGGGCGCGCCCTGGTACGGGAGCTTCCCGGAGATCACCGTGCGCGACATGGCGCGTTGCCACAAATTGCTGGCCGACCACCTCGGCATCCGGCAGGTGCAACTCCTCATCGGCAGCTCCATCGGCGGCTTCCAATGCCTCGAGATGGAGCTGTTGCACCCCGGCTTCGCCCGCGACATCGCCCTGATTGCCACCTCCGCGCGGACGCAACCCTGGGCAATCGCCCTGAACGAATCGCAACGCGCGGCCATCGAGTTAGACCCTACCTTTGGCGATAATCACCCTCTCGCCGGCGGCAACGGGATGGCCGTGGCGCGCTCCATCGCCCTGCTGAGCTACCGCGGGCAACAGGCCTACGACAAAACTCAGCAGGACGACCAACGCGCCACCAAGCTCTCCCACTACCGCGCCGCCGGCTACCAGCGATACCAGGGCGAAAAACTGCGCACCCGCTTCAACGCCTATTCCTACCACCGACTGACGCGGGCGATTGATTCCCACGACATTTCCCGCGGCCGCGCCCCCCTGGAGCAGGTGCTGGCGGGCATCGCCGCGCGTTGCCTCGTTGTTTGCATCAGCTCGGACATCCTCTTCCCCGTGGCCGATCACCAGGTGATGCGCCGCCACATCCCCCGCGCCGAATATGCCGTCATCGACTCCGACTTCGCGCACGACGGCTTCCTCATAGAACACGAAAAACTAAATCACATTATCCTAAATTTTTTAGCCAATGAGTAAGATAACTATCGGACTGTTCGGCTTCGGCGTCGTGGGGGAAGGCCTCTGCAACGTCCTGGCCAAGGTACAGATGAAGGACGCCGTCGTCAAAAAAATTTGCATCCGCGACAGCGCCAAACCGCGTTCGCTGGCGCCGGAACTGTTCACCGACAAGGCGGGAGATATCCTGGACGACCCCGAAATCAACCTCGTCGTCGAGCTGATCGACGACGCCGAAGCCGCCTACCACATCGTCAAGCGGGCGCTCGTGAACGGCATCCCCGTCGTCTCCGGCAACAAAAAAATGCTCGCCTACCACCTCGAGGAGCTGATCGCCCTCCAAAAAGCGCACGACGTCGCCCTCCTCTACGACGCCTCCGCCTGCGGCAGCATCCCCGTCATCCGCAACCTGGAGGAGTATTACGACAACGAACTCCTCATCTCCGTCAAGGGCATACTCAACGGATCCTCCAACTTCATCCTCTCCAAAATCTTCAACGAAAACATGGAGTACGGCGAGGCGCTGCGGCGGGCGCAAGAACTCGGATTCGCCGAAAGCGACCCCACCTTCGACGTCGAAGGCTACGACTCCCTCTTCAAACTCGTCATCATCACCGTCCACGCCTTCGGCACCTACGTCCACCCGGACAACCTCCTCACCTTCGGCATCAGCAAACTCGGCCCCGACGACATCCGCTACGCCCGCGAAAAAGGCGTCCGCGTCAAGCTCGTCGCGCAGGTAGCCAAACTCGGCGCGGACAAATTCACCATGTTCGTCCTCCCGCAGCTCATCACCAAGGACAAATACATCTACAGCGTCGAGGACGAATTCAACGGCGTCGTCATCAAGGGCGAATGTTACGGCAAGCAATTCATGTTCGGCAAAGGCGCCGGCGGCTACCCCACGGGATCCTCCGTCCTCAGCGACATCACCGCCCGCCTCCACCACTACCGCTACGAGTACAAAAAACGAAACGGCGACACCCGCTTCTCCTACACCGACGACCACACCTTCCGCCTCTACCTCCGCTACGCCACCGAGGAAGACCTCGCCCTCGTCCCCTTCGAATCCATCACCGAGCGCTACTGGAGCGAAAACTACAAATTCGTCATCGGCCACGTCCGCCTCGCCAACCTCATCAGCGTCAAGGAAGAAATCGCCAAACGCGACATCTTCATGGCCGCCGCCCCGCTGGAGTAATCGCCCCGCCCCATCGCCCGGCGTTTCCCGCGCCGGGCGGCACCAAAAAAACTAAAAAGAAAACGCGTGAAACACGTTATTTTATCATTGATCATCATCATCGCCTTGCCGGCGCTGGCACGCGCGCAAAAACGCGACGTCCCGCGCGTCAACTTTGAATTTGGCGGGGGCATGAACTTCGCCGCGGCCAAGCGCGACGCCCGAGAAGTCAACCAGGGAGCGACGCTCTACATCGAGGGGCGCTACAACCCCGCCGGGCTACCCGTCGACGCCGCCTTCCAGATCGACATCTCCGCCTTCATCCGGAAATGGGACAACGGCTACGAGAAAAGACCGCGTTCCACCAAATTCACGATCATCGGCGACTACAACTTTCACCGCGGCAGCCTGGTCAACCCCTTCGTCGGGATGGGCATCGGCATCGCCCTCGACGAGGACGACTTTGACGACCACGGCGCCTCGCCCCACCCCGGCATCTGCCTGATGCCCAGGATCGGCCTGCGCCTGTTAAAGCACCTGAGCATCACCCTCGACTACGAACTATCGCGGGCATCGCACAACCATTGCGACCTGAAAATGGGCTTCTACTTCTAAAAAAACGGGCGAAAAAACCGCCCCAACAGAAGGGACATGGCGCGTCACGTCTCCACGGAAACGGGAACGGGGAACGATTACCGAACCACGTGAAAAACATGTCGGGCAAAAAATTTAAAAACCAATACCGCGTACCGTCGGCACGAGCCGGGTGGCACGATTATAATGGCGGTTGCCATCTTATCACCGTCTGCACGAAAAAGCGCGAACATTCTTTCGGGAAAATCGCGTGCAATGTTGAACGCGGAAACGTAACGCGCGACATTTCCACGGACGCGCGCGGTGAAAACACGATGGTTTTATCGGCCATCGGGCAATTTCTGCACGAAACCTTGCAAAATGCAACCCTCCATTACCCGTATGCCGAAATTCCGTTATTCGTCGTCATGCCCAACCATTGGCACGCCATCGTGTTCATCGACGGTGGCGAAACGGCGGAAAAACCCACGACCGATTGTGATTGTAAAGACGTGGCGTGCCACGTCCCCACGGAAACGGGAATGAAAATGGGCACGATAACAAGCGAAAAAATGATTGAAATTGCAAGACGCCAATCATTATTATCGTGGACAATACGCGGATTAAAATCTGCCGTCACGAAATTTGCCAATGCAAACAATATTGAATTCGCGTGGCAAACCCGTTTCCACGACGAAATTATCCGTAACCAAACGGCCATGAATAAAATTGCCGATTATATCACCCGCAATATTGCAACCTGGAATACCGATTGTTTCAACGAACCGTTTTCAACGAATCACTTTCAATGAATCGTTTTCTACGAACCGTTTTCTACGAAACACTGTAGAGACGTAGCGTGCTACGTCTCAGGAAATGGGAATCCCAATCTTGGAGACGTAGCACGCTACGTCTCTACACAAAGAGGTGGGCACCCGCGAGGGGTGCCCCGGTATGTTTACCGGTGTTGGTCGGGGTGGGCACGTGGGAATACGTCTCAGATAACGCCACTTTTAACGAACCGTTTTCCACGAAACACTTTTA
>JAIRXZ010000088.1 GCA_031267995.1 Odoribacteraceae bacterium
GTTTCTTTTTCTTCAAAGGATTGGTACACGCGCCGGCAGTACTTGCACGTTATGGTTTTTGCCAGGTATTTGCCGAGGTGTAGCACGAATTTCGCGTTGAGTTTGTTTGCCTGGAAAAAGGCGTCTTGCCGTTTTGATTTCCGGGGGTCGGTTGGTCGCGCCGAGAAGTAGCATACCTCGACGAGTTCCTGGTGCGGGCGTAGGATTTTTTCCGAGAATTTTACCATGTCCAGCCAGTAGTATTTTCTCCATCCCCTGGATTTCAGGCCGTAGTAGAAGTTGAATCCGTCCACGTACACGATTACCTTTTGCTTTTTTTGTTCCACGTTTCGTTTGTTGAATTAAAAAACCCCTCTGCTTTCGAGGGGTCAGCCTTAGTCTATCCCAACTAAGGGGGGCACGCGTTATCTCTAACACGCGGCAAAGGTAGCATTTTTTTGTTAAGGACAAAAGGTGGGGGGGAAAAGTATTTTTTTTCACGATCCCGGGCGGGGGAGGGGCGAGGGCGCGTGGTTTTGGCCGGGTAGTTGGCGGGGGAGGGGTGGGAGCTGGCGGGCGCGAGAAAAGCCCCGGTGTTGGTGGCCGGGGCTCGCGGGGTGTTATTCGGTTTTGAGGTCCCACTTGACGAAGTATTCGCCGGCGAGGATTTTGGATCGTATGGTGGCTTGCATGGCGTCGGGGTATTTGGGGACGATTTTGTCGGCGATGAAGTGGGCGTGGTCGTTGCCGTAGCGGCGGGCGAAGCGGATCATGGCGGGGTAGACTTTGCCCTCGCAGGGGTATTCGAGGAGGGTTTCGTCGAGGATGGCTTCGTCGTAGGCGCGGATTTTTTCTTCGTCGGTGGTGGCGGGGTCGTCGTAACGGGGGAGGTCGCGGGGGGCGAGGTCGTTGGCGAAGCGGATGCCGAGGTTGGGTTTCGAGCCTGACCAGTTGGCGCCCCAGGCGGACTGGTCGCCGTAGATTTCCCAGGTGATGGGTTGGCCGCCCCAGCGCCTGCCGACGCCGTAGTTCATGAGGGCTTCGGCTTCGTCCCAGCGTTTGGTGTGGTTGAAGGCTTCGACGAGCATGAGGTGGTAGTCGTGGGGGCGGGTGAGGGGGATGTGGACGTCGTTGCGGTAGGCGGGGCGGGTGGATTCGTCGAGGTATTTGCGCATGACGCGTTGGCCGTTCCGGGTGCTGGTGAGGCGTCCGCCGCGGCGGGTGTCGCCCTGGTTGCCGTCTTCGCGGGGTTGGGTGAGGTAGCGGTTGATGCCGTGTTCGGAGGGGCGGAGGTAGTATTTGCAGGGGTAGACGTTTTCGAAGTATTCGATGAGGCGGTTGGTTTGGTTGTTGTCGTAGTTGTAGACGATGGCGGAGATGATGAATTTGGATTGGCCGCTGATGGGGTCGGTGAACATGAGGTTGTATTTTCCGCGCCACCAGTCGCTGAGGCTCCATTGTTCTGATGTTTTGACGAAGGCGGCGTTGAGGACGGGCCAGATGAGGTCGATGGTTTTCTGGTATTCGCCGGTCCAGAGGCATATTTCGCCGAGGAGGGCGGGGTAGTCGGGTGTCATGAATCCCCAGTGTATGAGGCTGGCGTTGTTGGGGTCGACGGGGTTGATGATGGCTGCCCAGTTGACGACGTGGCTGCCGTCGATGCCGTCGATGCCGGTTTCGAGGAGTTGCTTGCATTTGAGGAGTAGCTGCTCGAAGTCGAGGACGGGGTGGTCGTTCATGGTTTTGTAGGCGGTGAGTGGTTCGTCGAAGTAGATGGCCTGGCCGTATATTTTGGCGAGGGTGAAGTAGGCCCAGGTTTTGACGCGGAGGGCGCCGCTGATGAGGCCGCGGTAGTGTTCGGGGTCGACGACTTCGGGGTTGGCGTCGCGGTAGGTTTTGGCTTTTTGGATGTAGTCGTTGCAGCTGATGATGACGTCGTAGTAGCCGCGGGGGTCGGCGTAGGTGTTTCCCTGGCGGTGTTCGTAGGCGTATATTTCGCGGAGTTCCTGGGGTGTGTTTTCGGTGGGTTCGAGGTAGTCGGCGCGGGTGTCGGTGAGGAATATGGCGTGGTCGCCGACGGCTTGCATTTTGGTGATGATGCCGAGGTAGCCGGAGTATATTTCGCTTTGGGTGCCGATGTAGTCGTCGGCGTTGTAGATGTCTTTTGGGTTGGTGTTGAAGAAGCCGTCGCAGGCGGTGGCGAGGAGGGCGGCGATGAGGATGGCGTGTTTCATGGGTTGTTAGAATTTGAGGTTTGCTCCTATTTTGATGGTGGTGGGTGGGGCCATTTTGGCGTAGTCGCAGCCGATGAGGGCTTCGTCGTGGGAGTAGGCGAATTCGGGGTCGAGGCCGAGGTATTTGGTGAATGTGTGGAGGTTTTCGCCGGTGATGTAGAGCGTGCCGGATCGGAAGATGTTCCAGACGGGGGTGTCGAAGGTGTAGGCGATGGTGATGTTTTTCCACTTGAGGTAGGAGGCGTTTTCGACCCAGCGGGAGGAGAATCGGCTGTTGTTCATGGGGTCGCCGTAGACGGCGCGGGGGATGTCGGTGATTTGTCCCTCGAGCGCCCAGCGTTGTCGCATGGCTCGCGTTTGGTTGTTGAAGGTGGCGCCGGATTCGAGTTGGCGGCGGACGGCGTTGTAGGCTTTGTTGCCGATGGAGTAGGTGAGTTCGGTGGTGAGCTGGATTTTTTTCCAGCGGATGGCGGTGTAGAGGGCGCCGAAGAGGTCGGGGGTGGCGGTGCCGAGGGTTGTTTTGTCTTGTTCGTCGATGATGCCGTCGGGGGTGATGTCGATGAATTTGATGTCGCCGGCGGCGAATTGGCGTCCGCTGAAGTCGCGGAGGGGGTTGGCGTTGGCTTGGGCGGTGGAGGGGATGACGCCGTCGGTTTTGTAGCCGTAGAAGGTGTAGGGGTCGCGTCCCTCGCGGGTGATGATTTCGGCGCCGTCGTCGAGTTGGCGGGTGATGGTGGTGTTTTTGCCGAGGGAGGTGACGCGGCTGTTGATGGTGGCGAGGTGTCCGCCGATTGTCCATTCGATGTGGCGGGCGCGGACGGGGGTGAGGCGGAGCGCGAGTTCGAGGCCGCTGTTTTTGATTTTGCCGTTGTTTTCGTGGTAGGTGGGTTGGCCGAAGACGGAGGCGATGGGGTTGGCGAGGATGACGTTGGCGGCGCGGTCGATGTAGTAGTCGAGGGTGAGTTCGAGGCGGCGGTGGAGGAGGGATGTTTCGATGCCGATGTCGAGGCGGGTGTTTTTTTCGTTGCGGAGGCTGGTGTTTGGTATGTTGGCGCGGACGATGCTGCCGATGTCCATGAGGGGGGCGTTGATGTAGTAGTTTTTGCCGTAGTTGGAGGAGTATCGGCTGTTGCCGGCGCGGCTGTATTCGGCCCTGAGGCGGAGGTTGTCTATCCATTCGCGTCGGCCGATGGCGGGGATGTCGGTGGGTGTCCAGGTGATGGAGGCGGAGGGGTAGAGGGTGAAGCGGGGGGCGTCCGGGCCGGTGGATGAGGCGGCGTCGAGGGAGGCGTTGAGGGAGGCGCGGAGGGAGCGGCGGGTGTAGTCGGCGTGGAGGTAGGTGTTCATCCAGTTCCACATGTCGATGTATCCCCAGAAGTGTCGTCCCTCGCTGTGGACGAAGTTGAGGGTTTGGTAGAAGTCGTTGGTGGTGTTCCTGCCTCGCCCGGCGTCGAATTCGCGGCGGCTGGTGAGTACCTGGTAGCCGGCGTTGAGGTTGAGGGGGTGGCCGCCGATGGTTTTGGTGTAGGCGGCGTTGAGGTTGTAGAACATGTTGAATGTTTCGCCGACGCCTGTGCGGACTGTGTTTTTGGCGAGTTTGTCTTCGAGTGGGAGGATGGCGGCGAGGTCGACGCCGGGGATGAAGATGTTTTCGCGGTTGTAGTTGTAGTATAGGCCGAGCATGGCGTTGAGGGTGAGGGCGGGGGTCGGGCGGTAGGTGGCGCCGACTTTGATGTTGATGTCGTACATTTTGTCGGAGGCGTCGAGGAGGTCGGTGATGGCGAGTGGGTTGCTGACGTCGAGTCGGGCGATGTCGTATTGGTTGAGGACGTGGCCGCTTCCGTCTTTTCGCCATGGGCTGAGGATGGGGGCTTTGTAGTAGGCGGCGAGGACGGGGTTTGTTTCGGGTATCATGCCTTGTTCCTGTAGTTGGTTTTGGATGAAGGCGAGGCCGACGGTGGTGTACATTTCCCATTGGCGGCTGACGAGGACGTTGGTGTTGAGCTGGGCGTGGTATTTGTCCATCTCGGTGTTGGCGACGGTGCCCTGGTCGCGGGTGTAGCCGAGGGAGAGGTCGTATTTGGCGATGGCGTCTCCGCCTTCGACGCGGAAGAGGTTTTCGGTGACGAAGGTGGTTTTGTAGATTTGTTTTTGCCAGTCGGTGTTGTTGTTGTAGATGCTGGCGTAGTAGTAGCCGGGGTCGTCCATGAGGAAGGGGAAGTTGGTGAAGAGGTCGGCCATGTTTTCGTAGCGGGTGAGTCCGACGTTGTTGAGGTAGGCTTTGTAGTCTTTGACGTTCATGAGTGGGAGGGTTTTGCCGTTCCAGTTGAATCCGTATTGGCCGTGGAAGGTGACGCGGGTTTCGAGCTGGTCTCTGGTGGCGCCGTCTGTTTCGACGAGTATGACGCCGTTCGAGCCGAGGGAGCCGTAGAGCGAGGCTTCGGCGCCTTTGAGGACGGTGACGTTTTGGATGTCGTGGACGTTGTAGGGGAGGAGTAGGCTTTTGGAGAATCCCCCGATGATGGGGGATTCTTTTGAGTCGGGCATGTAGGGGATGCCGTTGATGACGATGAGTGGGGCGTTGTCGCCGATGAATGTGCGGGTGCCGCGGAGGTTCCAGTAGGCGCCTTCGCCGGGCATGCCGCTTTTTTTGATGACGCGGAGGCCGGGTACTTTGGCTGCCATGGCGCGGTCGAGGTAGAAGTCGTCGCCGAGGTCTTTTTTGGATACGTTGACGGCGGCGGAGGTTTGCTGGTCGGCGCGTTCGAGGCGGAATGGCATGACGAGTTCTTCGTTGTAGCGGTAGCGGTCGGTGGGGACGAGGGTGATTTGGATGTCGTGCCTGCCGAGGAGCGGCTGGTTCCTGGGGTAGAATCCGGCTGCTTCGATGTATATGCCCCCGTCGGGGTCGGAGAGTTCGAGGGTGAACTCTCCGCCGGCGTTGGTGACGGTGGTTTCCATGACTTTTGTTCCGCGTACTACCGCGCCCGCGAGGGGTGTTTTGTCGAGTTGCAGGATTTTCCCTTTTAGCTGGAAACGTTCTTGCGCCGGGGCGCGCGTTGCCAGGAGGGTGAGTAGCGCGAGGATGATTGTTGTTGTTACTGTTTTCATATTTTTGGGGTAGCAGGCGGGTTAATAGTTGTTTGCTGTCGGTTTGAGGCACCAGTGGTAGGCGTAGAATTTGGCGCCGAAGACGACGGCGGGGGTGTCGGTGGTTTCTATCCTGATGACGATGGGTTGCATTTCCGTGCCGTTGAATTGGACGGTGCCGATGGTGCCGCCGTCGCGGTCGTAGTTGGCGGGTTTGCCTTGTAGTCCGGTGGCTGACGTGCTGAATCCTTCGGGGTAGCTGCCGGCGCCGCGGTCGAAGTGGAAGGTGCCGCCGTCGAGGGATTGGTTTGCCTTGATGAGGACGTCGTTGACGTAGATGTTGACGCTCATTTTAAGTTTTTCCTTGAATCCCATGCAGAGGGTGTATTCGCCGGGGGGTATGAGGGCTTTGCCGACGGTGCCGTCGGCGTTGAGGACGAGGCCGGTGAGGGTGCAGCTGAAGCCTTCTTCGATTTGGACGACGAGGCAGTCGTAGTATTTCGATGGCCAGACGCCGGGTAGCGGGGAGTCGTTGCTGGCGGCGTTGTAGGTGCCTTCCCTGTTGACTTTGATCGGCTCGGCGATGGTGTCGAGGTAGTGGGTGAATTGGAAGTAGTCGGCTTTTTCCTCGGCGGTGCAGTACTGGTAGTAGCTGAAGTATTGCTTGATGCGGTAGACGAGGATGTTGTTGGGGACTTTCATGTAGTTGACGTAGTAGGCGACGCCGTTGCTGAGGGGGACGGGGTGGGCGATGTCGACTTGCTGGACGGTGTTTCTCCATGTTTGGCCGTAGGCCGATTTCCAGTCTTCTTTGGCGGTGTATTCTTCGGCGGTGATGGTTCCCTTGAAGAAGAGGGCGTTGATGACCCATTCTTCTATTCTGGCGGAGTCTTCGGCGGTGACTTCGCGTCCGAGGGCGTTGGTGATGGTGAGGTAGGCGTTTTCGATGGCGCTGCCGAGCATGTCGTTGGTGGGGATGAAGACGGTGGATTTGGCGTATTCGGATACGATGTTGATTTTTTGGTCGCTTTCGGCCACGTTGACGTTGAAGAAGGGGTTGCTTTCGATCCAGACGGAGTCGTAGACGGTGTTGCCCGTTTCGTCCGTGTAGAGGGGTCGGCTGTTGTCGACGTCGAAGACGAGGGTGCTGTTTTCAAATACCATTTGCTTGAAGAGGGAGTATTCCGATCCCAGGCCTTTCAGGTAGTCGTAGACGGAGACGAGGGCGGCGAGGGGGGATTCGATTTCGTAGACGAAGGCATTGGTGGTTTTGATGACGCGGATGACTTTTTGGCCGTTCAGGTAGAGGGATGTGCCGCTTTCGGAACGGGAGTCTTCGGCGAGGCTGGCGACGACGTATTTGCCGTTCCACATCAACATGCGCTGTCCGTCGGGGAGTTCGTTTGGCGCGAGCATGGCTCCGCAGATGTGCATTTTGGCCAGGTTGGGATCGTTTTCCAGGGTGCCCAGGGCGTCGTCCTTGACGACGATGACGGTGAATAGTTGGTTTTTGGTTGCCAGCTCGTCCGCCACGCCGGTGGCCGCGAAGAGGGAGAGCATCTTGCTGTAGGAGGTTTCGGATTCTAAAAAGCTCGTCACGGGGGAGTTGACGATGACGACTTCTTGATTTCCCTCGATCACCGTGTCCGTGTTGACGCGGGATTCCCATTGGTCACTGCAGGAGTAGCCTAAGAAGGCAAGTCCTAAAATCGCGAAAAAGTATCTGTTCGTTTTCATAATCGAGTCTTATTTGATGGGTGTGAATTTTATGTAGTCTAACTGTAATCTGTAATCGCTGTTGGTGGAGGCCAGGGGATCCATGACCACCAGCTTGAAGGCGTGCGCGGCGGTGGCTTCAAATTCGATCATCTCGGCAATGACTACCGAGAAAAGTCCCACGGCGTTTGTCGTGACGGTTTTGTACATTAAGGCCTCTTTGGGCGTCCCGTCAAAGGAGAATTGGCACTTGCTGCCGTTGGCGCGGAAGGTGTTGAGCGAGGTGCCGTAGCCGAAGAAGAGTTCAACTTTGTATTGTCCCTTGATGATGACCGGGGTCTTCGTTTCAAAGGATCCGAGGTAGCCGACGTTCACGCTGAGCATGTCGTGGAACATTGCCCCGTAGTTTCCGCCGTTGATGGAGCCGGTCTTTTCGGTGGCGAGACCAAGCACCGGCCACGTGGAGGTGCTGGTTTTGGTGGCGTTGCCCGTCCACGTGTAGCTGGTGACGGCTTCCGGGGTGAAGGCGACTTTGTACTCCGTGCCGTCCACGTTGTGGTATATGGCCGGGTTGGTTTTGTTGACGATCTCGGCGATGTCGGGGAAGTTGCAAAGATCCCAGTCGACGATGACCGGATCCGGTGTCCACATCTCCATCAGGCCGTCCACCTCGTGGATGACGCCGTTCTTTAACTCCTGGTTGCTCCTCGCGTCGACGAGTTGCAGCTGCTCGCCTTCGTAGTTGAGGAAGAATTCTCCTCCCGTTCGCGTGATGGCGAGTACCGATCCGCCCTCGTTCGTGCTGAGCAGCTTCATGGTGTCGTTGGTCTCGAAGTGGTTCATGTCCTCCGCGAAGAGGGATCCGCTGATGATGTGGTAGGCGACGTATTGCCACAGGGGGTTGGTGGTGGCCGTGTAGTCCGTGGTGGAGGCTCCCAGGTGGCTTTTCAATGCCGCGAGGTTGTTGATGCCATTGGCCTGGAATACGTCGTCCGCGACGGCCAGTACGGTGAAGTTCTTCTTCGTCAGGACGAATCCGCCGAAGTTGTTAAACGTCGTGTCGTAGGGGACGCTCAGGCGGCTCAACCACCCGGTTTCGTTCAGCGCCTCCTTGAAGATGGCGTAGCGACTGTCGTTGCTGACGCGATCCGAGATGGTCTCCACCATGGGCGGCAGCACGGCGTCGAGCACGTAGATGTAGCCGTTTACCACGGTGTCGGGGATTTGCGTGAGGTGCGCGATGTCGTTCACGTAGATGGCACCGGCGCCTCCCTCGCGGAAGTTAATCACCAGGCGGTCGCCGGAGTAGGTGGAGGCGTAGACGGCGTATCCCTCCGTGAATCTCTCGGCGGGAATCCCCGAAGGTACCACGTGGTAACGCACCAGCTCCTGGGCATAGGCCTCGCCCAGCCCTTCGATGCTTTCAACGCCTTTCTGGGAGTAGAACGCTTTCACCGCGGCGTTGTCGGGGACAAAGCTGGTGAAGATGAGGTCTGCCTGGTTCAGCGCGTTGAACATGTTCGTGTAGTGCAGTATCGATACCCACTCGGAAAACGACTCCGCGTGGGCTTCCAGGTAGGCGGCCGTGGGGGAGGAGTCATTCACCAGGAAGGTGGTGTTTTCGTAGGGGTCGTTACAGGCTACCGCGAGTAAACAGACCCAACTGATCAGCCAACTTTTTTTCATATTCATGTCATTTGGTGTTAACGGTCATTATCTTCCAATCTCGTAGTAGGGGTTCTGGACGAGCAGGGGGTTGGCAAGCAACTCCTTCGCGGCGATGGGCAGGTAGTGCGCGTTGTTGTCGAGCAGTACCGAACGCGCCCACGAGGGACTCGCGGCGGTGCTTTCCATCACTTTGTTGATCAGGAATCTCTCCTTGTACTTGTAGTTGTTTCTTTTGGCGAAGCGCAGGAGGTCGTACCACCTCTTGCCCTCGCTGGCCAGTTCCATGCAACGCTCCGTCAGGATGATGTCCAGGACGTTTTCCTCGTTGATGTCCCCGGGGTCAATCTGCGCGTCGAGCAGCGAGGAGCGGTGCCTCACCTGGTTGACGAGCGCCAGCGCCTCCTGCCAACGGCTGGCTCCTCCCAGCATGGTCAGCGCCTCGGCCTTCATCAGCATGACGTCGGCCACGCGGTAGATGATGTAATTCGCGTCAGCGCGCGCCCGTTTGTTGTCGGTGGAGTGCGCGCCTCCCCCGTAGTATTTCCACACGTAGCCCTCCGTGATGTCGCCCCCGCCGTTCTTCTCCCTGTCGGTGGCGTATGACCCGAATAGCCCGCGTCCGAGGCTGGCATCCACGAGCCGAACGGCCGACTCGTCTACCCATTGTTGCAGCATCCAGTTCGTGTAGAAGTAGGTGCCGCCCGTGGGGCCGACTTTGTCGCACAGCGAGTTTTTCTGGTTAGCGTCCACCGCCATGTCCCACTGCACCTCGAAGATGGATTCGATGCTGTTGCCCGGGTAGAACATCGTGAACCACTCCATGGGATCCTCCATGAACTTGGGTGCGCGCTCGCCCCCCTCCAGGATGTTGTTGCAATACACGACGGCGTTGTCGTAATCCTCGTCCCACAGGCTCACGTCGGCCATCAGGGCGTACAGCGCCCAGCGGGTGGCGCGTCCCTTGGTCTCCCACTCTTTGGGGAAGAAAGCTTTGGCGGCCTTGGTCTCCAGCGCCAGGCGGATGTCGGTTTTGATCTGCGCGATCACCTCCTCCGCCGGCGACGCTGCCTTTTCGTAGGGTTCGCTGTCGTCCACGTAAGGGACGGTGATGAGCGGGACTTCCTTGAAGTTGCGGATCAGGTAGAAGTAGCTCAACGCCCGGATGAAGTAGGCCTCCACCATGTAAGAGTTCATCACCGGCTCCTCGAATGTTTCGTCAATCATGATCACCTGCGGGGCGTAGGTGAGCACCGAGTTGGCCATGTTGATGGCCTGGTAGAGCGCCGACCAGTCGCAGATCTTTTCCGAGGGGGTTACCCGGAATATGTCGAGATTGTTCGAGGCGCCATAAACGCTTCCCCCGCGCATCTCTCCCCAGTCGAACAACGTGGGCACCGCGTTCCTGAACTTCACGTACCCGGCGTTGAGCACGGCCAACACCTCCTCTTTACTTTTCCAGAACTTGTCGCTGGTTTGCTCGTTTTCGGGCAGGATGGTCAACCAGTCCTTGCAACCGCTGAACGCGATCACGCCCAGCAGCAGTAATAAAGTACACCGTATTTGTTTCATAATTTAGAAGTTTAAATTAATGCCGAAGGACGATCTGATGGCCTTGGGGGTTTGCGCCTTGTCCTCCACCAGACCGGGGCCGGAGGGCAAACTCACTTCGGGATCCTGCCCGGTATAGTTCGTCCACGTGAGCAGGTCGTACGCCGTGATAAAGACGTTCACGCGGTTAAGCCCCCAGCGCGAGGTGATGCGCTTCGGGACGGTGTAGTTCAGGGAGAGCGTTTTGAAGCGAAGGAACGAGGCGTCCTCCACGAAACGATCCGACCCCAGGTAGTTGTACCCGTAATTGTACAGTGCGCGGGGGATATCCGTGTCATCGCCCTCGTTCCGCCAGCGTTTCAGCACGGCCGTGCTTTGGTTATCCTTCCCGTACATGGCCTCGCTGGTCATGCGGGCGCGGTTGATTACCTTTTGCCCGACGCGGCCGTGGAAGAAGGCCGTGAGCAACCAATCCTTGTACTTCAGGGAGAAGCCGCCGCCGCCGATAAAGAGCGGCATGGCGTTGCCCAGGTAGACGATGTCGTATTGGTTGATGATCCCGTCCACGTTCACGTCCTGGTACCTGGCATCACCGGGAGCCACCACCACGCTGCCATTTTTCAGGGTGATGGGCACCCCTGTCAGATCCATCATCACGTTCCCCTGCCTGTCCCGCGCGTAGGTCTCTGCCTGGTTTTGGTAGACCCCCTCGTAGCGGTACCCGTAGAACGATCCCACCGGATTCCCGGCGATCACCCGTTGCGCGTACTGTCCGTTCTTGAACTCGTACTGCTCCTGCCTCATATTATCCGGCAGTTTATTGATCTTGTTCACGTTCTTGCTCACGTTGGCGTTGAGGGTAAACAGCCAGTTCTTGTCGCGGAACGCCTCGTACTCCACGCGGAACTCCATGCCCCAGTTCGACATTTCGCCAGAGTTGAAGTAGCGAATCTCCGAGAAGCCCGTCGAGGAGGGAATATCAATATCCTTCTGCAGGAGATCCTTTTTCCTGCGCGTGTACCAGTCGAAGGTGAAATAAAGTTTCCGCTTCAGGACGGAGATGTCCGCGCCGACGTTATACTCCGTGGAGGTCTCCCACTTCAGTTTATCCAGCTGAATCCGCACCGGCTCGATGGCCACGTTGTCGATATATCCGGGGGTCAACGCCTTGAAGGTGCCGATGTAGGGAGCCGATCCGCCGGGTGATGTCCCGCTTCGCCCGACTCCCACGCGAATCTTCGCGGACTCCAGCCACGCGGCCTCCTTCAGGAAAGGCTCCTCGTGTGCCAGCCACGCCACGCCGTAAGCGTCGAAAAGGCCGAAGCGGTTGGAATTACCCATGGACGAGTTCCCCTCCATGTTGATGTTCCCGGAGAGGATGTAGCGATCCAGGAAGGTATAGTTCACGTTCAGCGTCGTCGTCATCTTGCGCGGCTTGGAGCTGCCCGATCCCATGCCGACGACCTTTCCCCCGGAGGTAGGATCCGCCAGGTTTGGCGACGAGTTGCCGTAAGTTTGGCTGGAGTAGCTGGAGTTGTTGGACGATGTGGTTTTGAACACGGCCGTGGCCACCACCTCGTGCACGTCCTCCCAGTTTTTGGTAAAGAGCAGCTTGTTATCCGTCACGATGGACATCTTATCCGAAAGCATATCCGCGCTGCGATTGAAGTACTCGTTTGTCCACACCACGCCGGTGGCCGATTGCGGGAGGAATTTCTGGTTTTTGGTAGCCCCGATCGTCATCGACACCAGCCCGACGTAGGTCAAGCTGGGAACGATCTTGTAGTTCAGCCTGAAATTCATCTTCGCCTCGCGCCCCATCGTGGTGTTGTACGACTCTTTGGCCATGGCCACGGGGTTGAAGTTACTCCCGCCGCTGTTATACGCCCCCTGGAAATCCTCCTGGGGCGAGAAATAGAGGGACGTCCGTTTCCCCGTCACGTCATCAATCCAGTAGGGACTTTTATTCGGCATCTTCTTCAGCGCCTCGGAGCGGGCGTTGTGGTAATTATCATCCCGGTCGCTTTGGGAATAGGAAAAATCGGCATCCACGCGCAACTGATCCGAGAAGAAGTAATTAATGTTCAGCGAGGAACTCAAACGCTTCAGGGCAGTACCGATGCTCGTCCCTCCCTCGTACAGGTACCCCAGGGAGAAGCGGTAAACGGCCTTATCGCCGCCGCCCGACATGGAAAAGTTATTGTCGGAGGTCAACGCCGCGCTGCGCACCTCGTTCAGCCACTTCGTGTTTTGGTTATACTCGTCGAAATATATCCACCCCGGGTTATAATTCAGTTCAGGGGTATCGAAAAGCAGGTTCAGTTCGGTAATGGAAAACGCGAGACCCTTGGCATTGGCCGCGTTCCAGATGGCATCCTGCATCATGGCCACGTACTGGTTGCCGTCCAGCATGGGGATGGTATTCGGCTCCTGCTTCACGCTAAACTTGGAGGAGAGCGTGAACGTCGTCGGCCCCTTCGCCCCCTTTTTGGTGGTGATCAGCAGCACGCCGTTGGCGCCTTTACTTCCCCAGATGGCGGTAGCGGAAGCATCCTTCAGCACCTCGATACTCTCGATATCGGCGGGATTGATATTCAACAAAGCCCCGAAATCCTCCTCGCTCGCGGTGGCGAACTCGAAATCGGTATCAATCTCCTCGTCGCGGGGGACGCCATCGATCACGATCAGCGGCTCCGAGGAGGCGTTCAGCGAGCTGGTACCGCGGATGCGGATGGCGCTCCGCGAGCCGGGGTCGCCACCGAGGATAATATCCACGCCACTCAGACGCCCTTGCAACGCCTCGTCCACGGAACTGACCGGGGAAACCTCCATGATGTCGTCCAGCCGGATGCGTTGCGTGGCCGAAACCACCTGCCTGTCCGTCAAACCCATGTCATTGCGGCGGGCGCTCCCGATCACCGTCACCTCGTCCATCATCACCTGGTCGGACTCCAGCATGACGTCGATTGTCCGCTGCCCGGTGTACTTGATGGATTGGGTTTTCATCCCGATGAAAGAGAAAATCAGGTTAAGATTCCCCTCTCCCTCGGGCACTTTCAGGGAAAACTCCCCGCTGGTTCCCGTCGCCACCCCCGTGAGGAAACGGTTTTGACTATTGGAAAACACCACGTTCGCCCCCACGATGCGCTCTTTTTTACCGTTGACTGTTTCAGAGACGGTACCGGTCACGATGCGTTGCCCGAAAACTTCCCCCGCCGTCAGCAGCAAGAGAAGCGGTAGTATGATGTGCTTAAACATTTTCATATACAGCTCTTAATTTTGATATTCGATGACATCCTTGATCAGGTGAAAACCCCCGTCCGTGTAGCTGAACGGGAAATAGTCGAACTGTTCGTCGACATCCACCTGGACGTTCCCGTTGGTCAGCACGCTCAGCTTGCTCCCGTTGTCCAGGATGGACAACCGCGCGTACACCACCCCCGTCGGCGTCCGCTCCAGGAGCCTGCTGGTATTGAACGTCCCGGCGCAGTCGCTCCCGATGTACGGGTAATCCACCAGGCCATTCGCGTCCGTCGACAGGAAGTAATATTGCAGGTACTCGGAAAGCGCCGCCTTGTCGCTGACCGTGCCATCGGTCTCCACGCCGGGGATCCTCCCGGCGGCAATGGCCTGCGTGACCGCGCTGTTGGTGGGGATAAACACCACGAAGTGCGCCCCGATAAAGTTCAGCGACCCGTCGGTGACCAGGTTCGACCCCTGCACCAGTTGCGCGAACTCGTAGAAGGGTCGCGTCGCGTCCCTGTCGATGCTCAGCAGATCGGAGAGGCGCTGGCTACCGGCGGGCATGAACACCTCGCCGGCGTAAGCGTAAGCGTTTCCGTTAGACCACGCCCCGCCGTCGAACAACACCTCGGAGAACGATGCAAACGGGTCATACGCGGCATTATTCACCTTCCCCGCCGTGTAGATGGCGCTGGTGGTGATCTTCCCGTTTTTCACGTACCAGTAATTGAACGGGCTATTCGTGCGGATCACCCGCGTGCCCGTCGCGGGCAGTGCGGCGCCCCCCGTCACCAGGTGCATGTTCACGATATTCTGCATGGAGGCGGCGCTCATCGGTTCGGGGATACCGTCCACCTCGATCATCAGGTCGCCGTTCACATCCTTGAGAATGCCCAGCGACGCCAGCTGATCGTTGGTCGGCATCAGGGCGACCATCGTCACGTCCGGCGAGGCCAGCGACTCCAGCAGGCTGGAATTTTTCAGCAGATACAAGTACCAGCTAAACTGCTTCCCCTGGAAGGCTGCCCCCGTGACGGAGCGGTAAATCTCCGGGACGGTCATCTGTTCCAGCCCGTAGAAGACCCCGTTGACGCACATCCGCCGGTCTTGCACCCTGCTCACGTCGACGTTGATCTTCGTGCCGAAGCGCGTGCTGATATCCCCCCGCGTGATCTCCTCCGGGAACACCACCAGCCCCGAGTAAACGTGGTTACCAAGTATATACTCCATCGCCACCGGATCCACCTCGTTCAGCGAGGTATACCCGCCGGGGCGCCAGTAGCTCTCGAAGAACGCCTCGAAAGCATCGTTGGAAGGAGCAAAAACGGTATACGAAAGCGCCGAAAGGCCGGAAATATTCCTGAAATCGGAATGTGGCCACTCGTAAGCGATAGGCGGCAAATCGTTGCCGTGGGAATAGAGATAAAGATCCGACCCGTTCCCGTACTCCGTCGTCAGCGCGTCATCCTTCACGTACACCGCGAATCGCTCGTACATATCCAGGAACCGGCTATAAGTACTCTCCTTCTTCTTCATCTCCGTGTAGATAGTCTCCAGCGGCTCCAGCACCTGGTCGATCATGTAGACATACCCGTTATCCGCCACCACCCCGTACTCCGTCACGCTCGCGTTGGAGACATTAAACCCGTCGGCGCCCGTCCAGCGCGAGTTGGGATAAAAATACTCGTAATTATACGTCGGATCCACGCGCTTGGAATTAAACAGGTAAGAGGAAAACACGGGCAGGAAACGCTCCGGGTGATACAGCGTGATCACCCGCGGCGTGAACGTGGGCAACCCGCTATCATCCACCCCCTCGTCATACACCGTCACCTGCTCGTTGGCATCCTGGCTTTTCGTCCGGTGCTTGTAGTATAGCCCCGCCGCGTAGAGGGAATTGGCCACCCCGTCCGGGCGGAAATTCTCCAGCATCGTCTTACTATAGGAGTAATACATCAAGTGAAACCCGATCAACTTGCTCACCTCCGCCACCGGCAGTTGATCGATGGAAGAGACATTCCTGGAAGCCAGGTACACCCGGAAAGCGTCATCATCGGGAGCCATCACCGTCAAAATGCTCTTCCCCTCCACGATGGGTTTAAATCCGGACAACTCCACGCCCCGCAAGAAAATAGAAAAGTTCCCGCGATCCTCCAGCACCTCCCACGCGCTCCCCTTCAGCCAACCGGGAATTTTGTAATGCTCGTCCATCTTGTTCTCGCACGAGGTGAAAACAAGTGCAAGGAGAAACAAGCTCCATATTCGATTACATGTTTTTTTCATAAGCTATCGCGTTTATTTAAAGTATGTGATATGAAAATTCAATGTTAAGGCATCCTCACCAGCCCCTCCCACTTCACCTTCCAATCCTTGGGGATCCCCGGTTCGCGCTCCGTGCAACCGTCATAACCGGCGCACATCATCGCCACGGCGGTCAGCAAACCGCCATTTCCCGGCAGGTACACCCGCAGCCGATCGTCCTGGTAATTATGCCCGTTGGGGAGATACGTATTCTTCTGCTCCTCCATCAGCAACAGGTCAACCGCCTTATCGGGCAACCCCAGGCGCGTGGCGCTCATGGCAGCGAGGGGATAATCCCACCCCCACGTGTCGCCCCAGAACCAGTTCTCGTGTATAAAGAGGAACGTCCGCGTCATCGTCTCCTTGTTCACCAGCCGATCCACGGGAGGCAAGAAACCGTACGCCCCCAGCACCATCGGGTGATCGGACATGTACTGCTTATTGGTATAAGTATCCGGCAAACTCTCCGCCGCCAGGTACAACCCGTCCCGTTCGGCAAAGGGCGGCAACTTGGCCGCGATCTCGTCCCACAGCGCCACGCGCTCCAGTCCCAGCCGCGCGCGCCACTCCTGCGCGGTCTTCAGCCCCCAGTGCCAGTACGAAACCTCGAAAGGAGGATTATGCGAATTATCCGGCTTCAGCGTCTCCTGCGCGCCATTCACGTGATTCAGCGAATAGACATCCCGATCCTTCTCGTACATCGCGAAATCGGCCATAAACTCCGCCGTGGCAAACACCAGATCCTGGTACTCCCGCAGCGCCTCGTCGCCAAAGCGCCGGTACAGCAACTCCGCGAAATAGATCGCGTGAGGCTGCTCCCAAATCAGCAGCGAGCCGACACTCGACGGCGACTCCTGCCCCGACGGGTCGGTCATCTTCATCCACCGCACCCCCTTGAACCCCTGTCGTTCCGCCGTCTTCCGCGCCTCCTGGAAAGCCCTCCCCTTGTACCACTCCATCGAGGGCTTGATCAGCTCCGCCCGGTTCCACAGCGCGAAATGCACCTGGTGCCACCAGATCATCTCCATGTGAAACTTCCCGAACCAGCTATTATAAGTCAACCCCGTCTCCTGCGGGGGCGCCGACCCCGCGCACTGGATCGCCGTCAAATACTGCGAGAGCACCACCCGCCGTTCCAGCTCGAAAGCGCGCGGATCATCAGTGCCCGAAAAATCAATAGCGCCGCCCGACATCCAAAAATCCTGCCAGTGGGCGGCGCTACTGCTCTCCGTCTCCTCGAAACCGGGTAGAATCACCTCGCGCGCGGGGAGAGTAAAGGAACAACTCATCTCGATCGCCGACGCCCCCGGTCGAGGCGTCAAAATAAAATAATGATCCCCGCCGGCGCTCGCCTCCAGCGTCCCGTTGGAAACCACGTTCACCTGGTACCGCGTGCTATCCAGCGTCCGCGACAGCGTCGCCCTCCCATCGTCCCCCGCCACCAGCGCGGTTTGGTGCCTCTCCGGCTTGCTCCAGTCGCTCGCCGCGTCGCTATGCTTCCCCGTCGGGTAGGGAAACGTGAACCGGATCTTCAACTGCCCCTTGGCCACCAGCGCCGACGCCACCCGCGTGGAAATACCATCCACCTCCGGGTGCGCGACCGTCGTCACCTCCACCCGCTCGCCGTCAAAAAGGAAAGACGAGCGCACGGTGCCCGACCACAAGTCAATCTCCTCCTCGATCCCGGAAATATCCCCCGGCGCCGCCGCCGCCCCGTCCTTTTGGAGAAGCTCCAGCCCCACGTACCCCAGGTGCAACCGGTGAGGATTCACGCGGAAATACTCCACCGCGCGGGCCGCGTGCGCGGGAGCGCGCAATTGAACGGGGTAACTCTCCAGGTGACCCCGCCCGAAATCGTACACGCGCAGCGACTCCTCGAAGCGGTACCCCTCCGTGTTCGGGAAGCTGTGCCACCCCCATTGCGACTGCGTGCCCAGCGGTACGCCAGCGTCGTACAACTCCGGGAAGGTCTGCAAACCGGTGGCATCCACCGTGAAGGCAAACTCCCCGTTACCCACCGACAGCGAGGCACGCGGGTCAAAGCTCGTCACCTTCACGTTGTGCCTGCGCACCAACGACAACCGGTCGATCTCCTTCCCCGTCTCGCACCCCTGGACAACGCCCCCCAAGAGGGCAATCGCGACAATACACGTGTTTCTCATTTTTACTTTTTCCAGTTAATAATTCCCAGGTTTTGTTATCTTCGCGAGCAAACCCCGCGGCGTACCTGGTATGAACGCGCTGGACGTCTTCACAAATTTATACCTGTTCTCAGACAGCGTCGTGCAATTTTTTGACTTTTTACTTCACTTTTTTGTCTTTTTCCCATCAAAATCAGTCTTATAGCACGTGTTAATTGTCGTTCGACGCCTCGTTTTTCTCTCCTTTTTCTCTCCTTTTGATGGTCGCGAAGGGGGGTGTACGCTGGAAAACGCGCGCTTTTTCTGCCTCGCGCTCGTTCACGAGGGGGGTGACAACGAAAATTTCACGGGATACCATGTTGATGGTATCGTCCCGCCGGGGGCATCGCCCCGCTTTCGCGATAAATGAAATCAACCGCCCGGAAAACGTGAAAAAAACACCGGCAGCGAGCGGGAACGCCCCGCCGCCGCCGGTGGACTGAAAACCTCGCCGCCGCGCCGCCATCGCGCCCCTCGCCACCGCGTTTTTCGCCATGTAGTTTTGAATTTTCGCGGCATCGCTCGCGTTTTTTGCCGCTCTCTTTTGGTTTTTATTCGCGTCCGTCGCGGGCGCGGAGGCATCGGCGCCGTTCGCTCACTCCCCGCGGGCAATCCGCTCGCGCAAGCTCTTCATCGCCCGCTTCAGGTGCGTTCTCACGGTCGACTCGGCCACCTGCATGTTGGCCGCGATGTCGCCGATGGTTCTATCCTGGAGCACGTGCTCCGTCACCACGCGGTAGCCCTGGTCGGGCAGATCCTCCAGCAGTTGGCGGACGCGATCGCGCGTGTCGGGGTCGATCCCCGCGTCGTCCGCGCCGGAAAATATCATGGCCTCCACCACCTTGTCGCGGTGCGTGTCCTCGATTTTCAGGTGCCGCAAGTAATTCAGGCAGCCGTTTTTAACCAGCACGGAGAGGTAGACCACCACGCTCTCCCCGGCGCGAAACTCCCCGGCGTGCTTCCACAGCGACAGGAAAGCCTCCTGCACCACGTCCTCCGCCTCCCGCGCGTCGTAGAGGTACCGACCCGCGTACCGGCACAAGCGGGCGAAGAGGGCGTGATACAGTTCGTGAAACACCCGCTCGTCCCGCCCCCGGATGCGGGCGTTAACATCTTTTATGTTGTCAAGGTCAATCATGATAGCGCCCGGGTCGCGCGCGTTTGCCGCCCGGGTCGACGCGAATATAGAATTAATCCCCCGAAGAGTGCGCGAAAAATGAAAATTCCGCCGCCCGCGGCCGTTTCTTACACGATATGCGCGGAAATCGAGAGGTTTCGCGACACCGCTCTGGCGCGTGGAGAGGTTTTTTTCGTACCGGGAGACGCCGCCGGGATGCTCGAAAAGAAAAAAACGTCACGGGATGCCCACGCGGAAGACGGTTGTCCACGGCCCTTTTTCGCCGCGGGAGTTTTCCCACCGGAGGGCGAAGGAGAAGATCTTCCCCTGCTCGTGCTGCGGGAAGTTGATAATGAACGGCGAACGCGTGTCGAACGAGCTGTTCGGGAGGTCGTTCGCGTTGACGACCCCCGCGGCGTTCACCCCCCATTTGATCTCCACGCCGTGTTGCCCGATCGCTTTCCTGCCCCGTCGCCCGCCCTGCACGTCAAAAAAGTTGATCGCCACGGTAAAAATTTCGGGGAAATAGACGTGATAGCCAGGCACGTGCTCCGCCACGGGGGGCGCCTCCCGCGTGCTCTTCTGCGCGCGCAGTCCGAGGTCGTTCCGGTAGACGGGGTTCACCAGGCGATTGTTGGCGATAAACTCCTTCACGTCGCGCCTGATCTCTTTTTCGAGGGCGGCGCGCGCCTGATCTTTCGCCAGGACAGCCGTTTTCGTCCGGGTGCTCGTGTTGATGGCGACCTCGTACGCCTCGTTGTAGATGTCGGACAGCGCCTTCAAGTCGTTGAAGGATTCTTTGGGAAAACGGATCTCCTCCTGGATCATTTCCAGCGCGATCACGAAGTTTTTGCTCCATTGCTGGAAGCCGGCGTCTTTCCGCGGGATGTAGTCTACTCTCATTTTTTATCGGTTTTAAGCATACGCGAATTGTTTTTAAGTATTCGCGAATCGGTTTTAAGCATTCGCGAATATAAGGTTATTTTTCTTTATTCGTGCTACAGCGTTGATCGCGCGATTGTTTCCGTGAAATTCATCCCGGATTCCACGAAAACTCTCCCGGTCTCCACGGAAACTGTTCACGTAACCGACAGAGTCTCTGCCGCGTCCGTTGAACGTTTGGTTGCTTCCACGGACAACTTGGTTGCTTCCGTTGATGTCATTTTCGGCTGCCCCGGAAGTTTAGGGGGATGCCCCGAAGTTTCCGGGGCATCCCCCGAAGTTTCCGTGGCGTGCCCCGAAGTTTCCGGGGCATGCCCCGAAGTTTCCGGGGGATGCCCCGAAGTTTCCGGGGGATGCCCCGAAAGTTCCGGGGGATGCCCCGAAAGTTCCGGGGAGTGCCCCAAAGTTTCCGGGGCATGCCCCGAAGTTTCCGGGGCATGCCCCGAAAGTTCCGGGGGATGCCCCGAAGTTTCCGGGGCGTGCCCCGAAAGTTCCTGGGGATGCCCCGAAAGTTCCGGGGCACGCACGGAAAGCTTCCACGGTAGCGAAGATTGCTTCCGTGGTAGCGAAGATTGCTCCCGTGGAGACAAAGATTATCTCCGTGGGGTCGCGGATTTAGTCAACGAGGTCGAGGAGAAGTTGATAGATAGAGTCGGGATCGAGGTGGCAAAGCTCCAGGAGTTGGTCGCGGGTGCCGTGTTCGATAAACTGATCGGGGATCCCGGCGCGGGTGACCGGATTGGTGTAGTGATTTTCGGCCATAAACTCGAGGACGGCGCTGCCGAAACCGCCGGCGAGGGCGCCCTCTTCAACGGTGAGCAGGCGGGAGTGGCGGCGGGCGATGTGGTGTAAAAGGGCGTGGTCGAGGGGTTTAAGGAACCGCATGTCGTACCAGGCGACGATGCCGGGGGAGAGGCGGTCGAGGGCCGCGGCAACTTGCTGACCGATGGTGCCAATGGTGAGGACGGCGCCGCGCTTGCCCTCGCGGAGGCATCGTCCCCTGCCGACGGGGAGGGGGAGGAGGGGGGTGTGCCAGTCGGCGGTGTCGGCGTTCCCGCGGGGGTAGCGGATGGTGAAGGGCGCCTTGCCGGGAAGCTGGGCGGTATACATCATGTTCCTGAGTTCGCGGGCGTTAAGGGGGGCGGCGATGGTGAGATTGGGGATATGGCGGAGGTAAGCAAAGTCGAAAGTGCCGTGATGGGTGGCGCCGTCGGGGCCGACGAGGCCGCCGCGGTCGAGGCAAAGGACGACGGGGAGTTTTTGCAGGGCAACGTCGTGTATGATCTGGTCGTAAGCGCGTTGCATGAACGTGGAGTAGATGTTGCAGAAGGGAGTGTAGCCGCGGGCGGCGAGGGCGGCGGAGAAAGTGACGGCGTGTTGCTCGGCAATGCCGACGTCGAAGCAGCGCTCCGGCATCTCTTTCATCATGATATTGAGGGAGCAGCCGGTGGGCATGGCGGGGGTGATACCGAGTATCTTGGGGTTGGCGCGGGCGAGTTCGAGGAGGGTGTGGCCGAAAATATCCTGGTAGCGGGGCGGCGCGTCGGGGCTTTTATCGTTGATAATTTCGCCGGTGTCGGGATTGAATTTGCCGGGCGCGTGCCAGGTGATCTGGTCATTTTCGGCGCGCGGGTATCCTTTTCCCTTGACGGTGAGGCAGTGTAGGAGTTTCGGGCCTTTGATGGTTTTGAGGTGGCGAAGCGTCTTGACGAGGTGGAGTACGTCGTGCCCGTCGACGGGGCCAAAGTAGCGCGCACCCATGGCCTCGAAGAGGTTACCCTTCTGGAGCAGAAGGGATTTGAGGGAGTTGTCGATTTTTTGGATGAAGGGACGGGCGCCAGGGGTGAGCCGGTCAAGTCGTCCGAGGAGCTGCCAGGTATCCTCCTTCAGCCGGTTGTAGGTTTTGGAGGTGGCGATGCCGAGGAGGTAATTTTTGAGGGCGCCGACGTTGGGATCGATGGCTATATTGTTGTCGTTGAGGATAACGAGGAGGTTGGCGTTGGTAGCGCCGGCGTTGTTCAGTCCTTCGAAGGCGAGGCCGCCGGTCATGGAGCCGTCGCCGATGACGGCGATGGAATTGTGCTCTGTATCACCGTCGAGGCGCGCGGCAACGGCGATGCCGAGGGCGGCGGAGATGGAGGTGGAGGAGTGGCCGGTGCCGAAGGGGTCGTGTGGACTTTCGTCGCGTCGCGGGAAGCCGCTGATACCGCCGAGTTGGCGGTTGGTGTGGAAGGCATCGCGCCTGCCGGTGAGGATTTTATGGGCGTAAGCCTGGTGTCCGACGTCCCAAATGATGGTGTCGGCGGGCGTGTCGAAAACATATTGCAGGGCAACGGTCAGTTCGATGACGCCGAGGTTGGCGGCGAGGTGCCCTGGATGCTTGGCGCAGTGGGCGATAACGGTTTCGCGGAGTTCCCGGCAGAGGTCGGGGAGCTGCTCTTCGGGCAGGCGTCTAAGGTCGTCCGGGCTATTGATGTTGTCGAGGAGTGGGGTCATGCGCTACTGGACGAGTGTGCCGATGTTTTCGCCGGCGGCGGCGCGGGCGAGATTTCCCTCTTTCTCGATGTTAAAGAGGAGGATAGGCATGTTGTTTTCGCGACAAAGGGCGGTGGCGGTGAGGTCGAGCGCCCTGAGGCCGCGGGCGTAAATGTGGTCGTGGGTGGCGACGGGGATTTTGGTGGCGGTGGGATCTTTTTCGGGATCGGCGGTGTATATCCCATCGACGCGCGTCCCCTTGAGTAAGACGTTGGCACGTAGCTCGATGGCGCGCAGGGCGGCGGCGGTATCGGTGGTAAAATAGGGATTGCCGGTGCCCCCGCCGAGGATGACGACGCGGTCGTGGGCGAGGTGCTCGCGGGCGCTTTCGGTATTATAAGGAGTGGCGGCCGCGGGGATGGGTAACGCGGTCATGACGACATTCTTACACCCGCGCTGGTCAAGGGCCGCGCCGAGGGCGAGGGCGTTGATGATGGTGGCGAGCATCCCCATGTGATCGCCGCGGACGCGGTCGGTGGTGGCGAGCGCGCCGGTAAGCCCGCGGTAAATATTTCCCCCGCCGACGACGATGGCGACGCGCGTGCCGGTGGCGGCGACGTCGGCGATTTGCCCGGCGTAGGATGTGAGGCGATCGGGATTAAGTCCCGCGCCGGCGGCGCCGCCGAGGGTTTCGCCGCTGAGTTTGAGGAGGATTGTTTGGTATTTCATGCTGTTATTATTGGGTTGTGGCAAAGGTAATTATTTTCCCGTGGCGGCCGCGTTGTCGGCGTGTTGTTGTTGCTTTCGGCGGGTCAGGGCGCGGAGCGTGCCGGCTCCGTAGGCCGCCACCTGCAGGGTGATGGTGACGAGGGCGAGGAGGGTAACGCGGGCGTCGCGATGCTTAGCAATCGTCTGGCATACAACCAGGAGCAGCACGGCAACGTACCCGGCGCCGGCAATCGCCCAAGCGCCCCGCACCAGCGGCTCCCGCGGGAAAATGGCGGTGGCGACGGCAAGCAAAACGAGGCCGGAAACGAGGCCGGCGGGGAGAAGATGCACCGCCCGCAACGTGCCGGGATGCAACCGCGAGAGCGTCACCCGCGCCTTCCCCCAATTGTATATCTGCCTGGCGTACCGTGGGATGGTCGCGCGCCGCTTGTGATAAATATACGCCTCCGGGATAAGCCCGACGCGGAACCCGGCGGCGTGCACGCGCATGGAATAGTCCATATCCTGGCCGTGCCGGAGGTCGTTCAGGTCGCCGACGGCATCGCGGACGCGTCGCGAGAAGCCCATGTTGAAGCCGCGGGGGTAATAGCGGCCGACGGAAGTCCTGTTCCCGCGCGTGCCGCCGGTGCCGATGAAGGAGGTCATGGCGTAGTCAATGGCCTTGAGCAGAGGGGGAAAGTCAGCCCGGCAAGTGTCCGGCCCGCCGAACGCGTCGAGCTGCCCGGCGTCCACGCCTCGCGCTATCGCGGCGAGCCAGCCGGGGGGCAGGATGCAATCGGAGTCGACAAAAATCAGGAATTCCCCCCGCGCCTCCCTCATGCCGCGATTGCGCGCGGCGCCGGGGCCGGCGTGTTGCTGGTGTATGTAGCGGAGGGGCAGGGCGGTAGAGCGATGACCGAGCTGCTCGCGGAGGTCATCGGTGGAGCCGTCATCGACGACGATAATCTCGTAATCGCGCGCGTCGGCCTGCAGCCGCTCGGCGCTATCGAGGAGTTCGGCAATCTCCCGCGGCCGGTTGTAGACGGCGATAATGATTGACCATCGGGGAGTTAGGTTGTCGGGAATATTCATCGTGAAGGGATTGTGAATTTAACGGTAATAAGCCTCGATATGCTCCTCGACGCGTCCGCGGAGGAACTGCTCCTCCCAAATGGCCAGGCCGACGAGAATCCAAAGGTGATTGTAATGCCAGCGCAGGCGCGGGTGCGGCGGGTGATCGAGGATCCGCCGGATGTAATCGGGATTGAAAATCCCCTGATCCCGAAGGCGTTCGGGCGTCAGGATGTGGGTCGCCACCTCGCGCAGGTCTTTTTTGAATTGGAGGTAGGGATTCGCCGCGAAGCCCCGTTTTTTCTTGTGGATAATCTCCGGCGGAAGGCGCGGGGCGAGGGCGCGTCGCAGGAGGTACTTGGTGGTATTGTGCTTGATTTTAAGCTCGATGGGGAGATTAAAGGCAAACTCCACCAGGTCGAGATCGAGAAACGGCACCCGCTCCTCCACGGAGTGCGCCATCGACACGCGATCCTCCACCAGCAGGTAATCGTTCACCATTTTGCTTTGCAGCTCCACCGCCGCCACGCGATCCAGCGGCGTCCCAACAGCCTGACTAAAAAGCTGGTGGAAAGCCTCGGCAACGCGCGGCACGGCGCCGGCCACGTCGCGGAGAAAACCCGGCGCGTACACCTGCTTGTAAAAAGCGGCGTCGTGATCCCACACGTTGCGCAGGATCAGGTAATAACGTTCGATATCGCCCATCGCGCACAGCATCTGCACGCCGCGCCGGTACTCGTCGTGCCTCATGCCGCCGGCGCCCTGCTGGAGGCGGAAAACGAAGTCGGCCTTCCACCGCAGCAGGCGCAGCAACGGCCGCGGCACCCGGTCGTGCCAGCGGTTGAAAGGATAGATAAACCGGTGAATATCATAGCCCGCGAACAGCTCGTCGCCCCCCACCCCGCCGAGGATCACCTTCGTCACCGGGTGCACGAAAGCGGAAAGATTGTACCCCTGCAACAGGTTGATCTTCGGCTCCTCGGCGTGCCAGATGGCCGCCGGCAGCTGTCGTAGCGGATCCAGCGCCAGCGTCGTCGCGTGGTGCCGGGTGTGGAAAAAATCGGCCACCCGGCGCGCGTCCTCGAACTCGTCCGTCGGCTCGTTGAAGCCGAGGGTGAAGGTGTTGATCTCGTCGATCCCCAGCTCGCTCATTTTTTGGACGATAGCCGACGAATCCAGCCCCCCGGAGAGGTACACGCCGATGGGCACGTCGCTCACCACCTGCCGCTTGACGGCCTGTTTCAGCAGCTCGTTCAGGCGGTCGGCGGCCTCCCCCTCGGTCACGGAACGATCCGCGCGCGGCCGCAACTGCCAGTAGCGATGCAGCGAAAACAGCCCGTTTTCAAACACCGCGAAATGCGCCGGCGGCAACCGGCGGACATCCCGCAGCAGCGTCTGGTCGCCCTGCGTGTACCTGAGGTTCAGGTGCAAGTGCAACGCCTCGTGATTGAGGCGCGGCGTGAACTTGGGGTGCAGCAGGATCGACTTTTGCTCCGACGCGAACACCAGCACCCCCTCCTTTATATAATAGTGCAGCGGCTTGACGCCGAAATGGTCGCGCGCCAGCACCAGCCGCCCCCGCCGGTTGTCCAGCAGGGCGAGGGCAAAAATGCCGTTAAGTCGCTGAACGAAACGGGTATCGTACTCCTCGTACAGGTGGACGATCACCTCCGTGTCGCTGCGCGTGTAGAAGCGATGGCCTCGCGCTTCCATCTCTCGCCGGAGCTCGCGATAGTTATAAATTTCGCCGTTGAGGATGACGGCGACGCTGCCGTCCTCGTTGAAAATGGGCTGGTTACCGGTATCGAGGTCGATGATGGAGAGGCGGCGGTGACCGAGGGTGAAATCGCCGCTGACGTGGATGGATTTATCGTCCGGCCCGCGGTGGCGGATGGCGTCGAGCATCCTCGACACGAGTTCTTTGTTGTCCTGGTTTTTTTCAAAAATTCCCGCGATCCCGCACATGGCTATATTTTTTTCTCGATCGCGAATGTAGCAAAAATCCGGCACCCCCTGCCGGCCGGCGCTGTCCCCGTTGGCCTCGCGGTGGATCGCTTGAGGCGCGTGATTCCCGTCGGGGGCATCCCCGTTTCCCCCTCGCGTCGTCCTGATTTTCACGGTTCTACCCGCGCGGGCAAAAAAAGGGCGACCCTGTCACAGGGTCGCCTGTCGTGTGTGCGGACATTGAAGTAAAAAAAAGTATATCGCGTGCCCTTGCCGCCATTTCGCGCGGTGGGGCTAACTCTTTGTCGTTGGTTTTTAGCGCGTCCGTCGGGTGGCGCGGCGCCGGGGGAGGGAAGCGGCGGTCGACGATGCCGGGACAGACACGACCCTTGTCATCAAACGCTTTTTTCGCCGCTCGCCTCTCCCTTTTCGCTTCCGGCCTCTCTCTTTTCGTGGCCGGCCTCTCCTTTTTCGCTTCAGGCCTCTCTCCTTTCGCTTCCGGCTGCCTCGCGCGGTGTCATCTTTTAACCTTTAATTTTCCCGTCGCGCGGTGGCCGTCCAACCTTGCAACTGCCGCCGCGCCAGGGATTATCTCGCGATCTTCCCGTTCGCGGCGGCGTTGTTGCAGTTCCTAACTCTCTAAAACCTAATCATTTCAATGAGCAAACGTTGTTTTAATTACGTTGACTGCAAATATAGGAAACCAGAAGATAACTACCAAGAAATATTAATCTTTTTTTCATTCGGGGCAAAAGATTTATTTAAAATCAACGTGTCCGCCCGCACCGGAAGGGGCAAGCGGCGACTCTCCCGGCGACATCCCCCCGGCCTCGCCCTCGCCCGCCCCGGCCGCCCGCCGCGCCTCCCGGCGGGGCAAAAAACGGGGGGGCGTCCCGTCTTGACGCCCCCCTGGCACGTGTCGTCCAACTGAATCACCCTCCGGCGACGACGCGACTTTCGACTATCCCCTGATGCTACTCCTGTTCAGGGGTGATATCCCTGATCATTAACGGCATCGTGAAGGTAACCTCGTTGCTATACACCGGCTCGTCATCCACGTGCTTCAGGAAAGCGGCGCGGAGAACGAGTTG
>JAIRXZ010000111.1 GCA_031267995.1 Odoribacteraceae bacterium
GGAGGGTCGCGGATCAAAATACCGGTTAGGCGGGCGCCGGGGGTATTAACAAGCCAGTGGTAGCAGGCAGACGAGCCGTTTCAGGAGTTCGCGCAGCGTGGCGTAGGCATCTTTCTTGAGGGTTTTCACGGTGTTGACGGAGATGTGCATGGTTTCGGCAATCTCGGAGTTGTTTTTGCCGTTCATGCCGTAGATGATGATGTCCCGACCGCGCGGGGAGAGCTTTTGAATGGCCGCGCGGACAACGCGGAGGGTCTCCTGGTAAGTAACCTCGTGCAGAAACTCGTCATCGTCGCCGGGGAGTCCCCGCGCAGGATTGTCGCCCGGTTGCTGCTCGTTAAAGTACCGTTTTTCGATGTTGAGGTGCTTGAGATAGTCGAGGCAGCCATTTCTCACCGTGGTGTAGAGGAAAGATTTGGCCTTTTCCGGGGAGTCGAACCTTCCCCAGCGCTGGTACAGGCGGATGAAGGACTCCTGCGCGATGTCGCCGGCGACCTCCCCGTTGCCCGTGTACCGCTTCGCGAAGCGCGTGACCGGCTCCAGGTACTCTTGGAAAAACATTTTAAACTCGTCCCTATCCGTCAACATACTTTTTGGGTTCCCTTTTACGATTAACACGTTTCTGGCTCGCGCCGGCGGATGCTTTGAAGTAAGCCGCGATCGCGTCGCGATTTTTTTTACTCGACACTCACCCGCGGTAGAAGTTCAGTCGTTATAGTTCGCAAAAGTAAAAAAAATGGATAAAATAGAGGCAAGGTATGAAATAGCCCGGCTCATCGCCGCGGAGGTGCTGGGAACGCTGGGCGAGGAAGACGCGCGGCGTCTGAAAGAGTGGCTGGAGGCCTCGGCGGGTAATCGCCGGGAGTACGAGCGGATCGTGAGGCGGTTGAAGGGCGATTTGATGCCGGGCGAGGGCGCGGATGAAGGCGCGGATGTCGTCGCGGGCTGGGAGCGATTCCGGGTGTCGCGGGCGCGTCGCCGGGTGGTTCGTCTTTGGCGTCGGGTGGCCGTGGCCGCCGTGTTGTCCGGCCTGGTGTTGACGTTGGGGTACCGGCACGGGCGGGAGGCGGGAGAGGTTTCGCCGGTGGCGGTGGCGGAGATAGTGAAGCGGCACAAGGCGGTGTTGATCCTGGGCAACGGGGAGCGGGTGATGATTTCCGACTCGTCGCGGGGGTTGATCTCCGCGTCGGGCGAGGCTCGCGTGGTGAGTATCGACAACCGTTTGCGGTACGAGGGGATGCCCGCCGGCGAGGATTCGTCGTACCACACGGTGGAGGTGCCGCGCGGCGGGGAGTACGAGTTGCTGCTGTCGGACGGCACGCGGGTGTGGTTGAACTCGGGATCGCGGGTGCGCTTCCCGGTGCGTTTCACGGGGGATACGCGCGAGGTGGAGATGGACGGGGAGGTTTGTTTTGACGTGGCGAAAGATGGCGGTCGGCCGTTCGTGGTACGCGCCGGCGAGGTGTCGTTGCGCGTGCTGGGGACGTTGTTTAACGTGGAGGCTTATGCCGGCGAGCCGGTGGTGACGACTTTGGTGAACGGTAGCCTGAAACTCTCTTCCGGGAAAAACGAGCAGATGCTTCGCCCCGGGGAGCAGGCGACGTTGCTGTCCGACGGCTTCGTGGTGCGGGAGATGCGGGCGTCCGAGTCGGTGGAGTGGATCCACGGCGTGTTTAATTTCACGGACACCTCGCTGGAGATGATCATGAAGCGGTTGGCGCGTTGGTATGACGTGGATGTTTTCTATCGCGACCGTTCGGCCGGCGATGCCCGTTTCACTTTGGAGATAAAACGATACGACAATATCGCCAGCGTCCTCTCGAAGATCGAGATGACGGAGCGCGTCCACTTCTCGGTGGACGGTAACCGGGTGTTTGTCGAAGAGTAAGATAAAAGGCGGAACGCGTTGGAGCGCGTCCCGCCCGGGAATCAAAAATCACGCTCCGCGGAAGGAGCATAATTGTTTAACGTCATTTGCAAATGTATGAAAAAGACAGTAGACTTTGGTGGTTTCGTGTTACTGAAACTACCGCGAATGTTTATCATTATGAAAACGTGGATTGTTATTTTGTTCGTGTGTTCTTTTAACCTGAACGCCGAGATTTTCGCCCAACAGGAAAGGTTGGACATTTCGATGAAAGGCGCCCCGCTGGCCGAGGTTTTCCGGCAAATTCGCCAGGCGAGTAATTACGCGTTCGTCTATGACAGCGACGCCATCAAGCAGCAATCGCCGGTAAACGTCTCCGTGAAGGGGGCGTCGATAGAACAGGTGCTGGACTTGTGCCTGGATGGTACGGGATTCTCGTACGTGATCGAGGATAACATCGTGATCATCCGCGCCGGGCAACCCGCGCGACAGCAGCCGGTAAAGGTTTTTCGCGTGAGCGGCGTGGTGACGGACGTCCGGAAGCTGCCGTTGCCGGGCGTGAACATCCAGTTAAAAGAGAGCACGCAGGGCGTCTCCACGGATGTCAACGGGCGATACACGTTCGCCTTTCCCGAAGTGAGTAAGCCCGTGCTGGTGTTTTCATTCATCGGGATGAGGACGCGCGAGGTTGTCTACGCGGGCGAGGAGACGCTGGACATCGTCCTGGAAGAGGACGCGCAGAGCCTCGCCGACGTGGTGGTGACGGGAATTTTCAACCGCCGCGGGGAGAGTTACACGGGTTCCGTGCGGACGATCACGGACGTGGAGTTGAAGCAATTCCGCGGGAGGAATATCTTCGCCACCCTGAGCAACATCGATCCCGCCTTTAATATCATCCCGAACAACGACTGGGGCAACGACCCGAATCGCCTCCCGGAGATACAAATCCGCGGCGCCGGAAGCATCCCCAACATCAACCAGCTGCAAGACCAAACCTCCGTGTCGCTGAACACGCCATTGTTCATCCTCGACGGCTTTGAAACCACGCAGCAGCGGATGATGGACTTAAACGATAGCGAAGTCAAAAGCATCGTCCTGCTCAAGGACGGGCAAGCCACGGCGCTCTACGGCTCGCGGGGAGCGAACGGCGTGGTGGTCATCACGACAAAGGAGCCGGAACCCGGTCACCTCAGGCTCACGTACAGCGGTTTCTTCAACGTGAACGTCCCCGACCTCACCAGCTACCACCTCCTGAACGCGAGGGACAAGCTGGAGCTGGAGCGCCTCTCCAATTTCTACGAGAGCGACACGAAGGACGCCGCGCGCAACATCGGGATGCAGCAATACTACAACCAGGTGCTGGCGGAGGTCATCAGGGGCGTGGACACCTACTGGCTATCGAAGCCCCTGCGGACGGGCGTAGACCAGAACCACAACCTCAGGCTGGAGGGTGGCGACCAATCGTTTCGTTACTCCTTGTCGGCGCAACTGCACGACATCCAGGGGGTGATGAAAGGCTCCGGGCGCAACGTCTTCAACGGTGGAGTAGACCTCTCGTACAAGCACACGGCGTTATTATTCCGCAACTCGTTGCAGATAGGCTACACGCGCTGGCAAGAGTCCCCGTACGGCAACTTCTCCGAGTACGCCAAGCTAAACCCCTACTGGACTCCCTATGACGACGACGGGAAACTCGTCCAATACTTCACCCCCTACAATTGGGACTACATGACGCAGACGGGTCGCTACCACAACCCCTATCCCAACCCGATGTACAACGCGACGCTCAACACCTACGACAAGAGCAGCACGACAACACTCACCAACAACTTCTCGGTCGAGTGGATCCCCGTCGAATGGCTGATCATGCGAGGAGGCGTGGGCATCTCCGGGACGGTAAGCGACCGGGACAACTTCAAACCGGAAAATCACTCCGATTTCTCAGAATACAGCGACGAGGATCTCATCCGCAAAGGCTCCCACGACTACTCCGACGGCAGGGCATTCCGCTACACGGCCAACTTTGCCGCCAACTACAGCAGGCTCATCAACGGGCAACACCGGGTATTCGTCGGCCTGAACACGGAGATGTCGCAGGACAAAAGCCGCACCTACGATTTCAAGGTAGAGGGATTCCCCGACGAGGGCATTGACTTCCTCGCCGCCGGCCTGCAATACCCGGAAGGCGGATCCCCGGGGGGCGGCGAATCCACCTCGCGCCGCGTCGGTTTCGGCATCAGCGGCAACTACACCTACATGGATCGTTACCTCTTCGACATTTCGTACAACACGGAAGGCTCCTCTCAATTCGGCACCAACCGTCGTTTCGCCCCCTTCTTCTCCCTGGGCGTGGGCTGGAATCTTCATCACGAATCATTCTTCAACGGCGCCCTCCCGTTCGTTGACAGGTGGAAATGGAGAGCAACCTTCGGCTCCACCGGATCGCAGCAATTCAACGCCTACCAGGCGCTGGACACCTATCGCTACTACACCAACGACCGCTACAAAGGCTGGATCGGCGCCTACCAGGTAGCCCTCGGCAACAAAGACCTGGAGTGGCAAAAAACCGACAAATACAACGTCGGCTTCGACCTGGAGATCTTCAACCGTCGCCTCATGCTCACCGTGGACGCTTACGTGGAGAAGACGGACAACCTCCTCTCCTCCCTGGAGCTGCCCTACTCCAACGGTTTCACGGAATACACCGAAAACATCGGCAAGGTTGAAAACCGCGGCTTCGAACTGCGCGCCACCGCCTGGCTGCTGAACGACACCAAAAACCGCGTGGCCTGGTCGGTAACCGGCAACCTGGCGCACAACAGGGACAAAATCACGAAGCTGTCGGAAGCCATGAAAGCCGCCAACGAGGCGCTCGCCGCCACCTTGAGTTCCGTCCCCGTGAAAATTGTCCGCGAGGGCGACTCGCAGAACACCATCTACGTCGTCCGCTCCCTCGGCATCGACCCCAGCACCGGCGAGGAGCTATACCTCAACAACGAAGGCGAAATCACCTACACCTGGCGCTCCAACTACCAGGTCGCCTACGGCAACAGCCAGCCCAAATACCGGGGCAACTTCAGCACCTTCGTCCGCTACAAAAACCTGTCGCTAAACGCCTCCTTCGGCTACCTCTGGGGCGGGCAGAAATACAACAGCACCCTCGTGGACAAGGTGGAAAACGCCGACAAAATCATGAACGTCGACGAACGCGTCCTCAAAGACCGCTGGATACAGCCGGGCGACAAAACCTTCTTCCGTCGCCTCAACGCCACCATGCCCGTCTACTACTCCTCGCGTTTCGTGCAGGACGAATCCGTCTTCACGTGCCAGAACGTCAACATCGCCTACGAGCTATTCGGCACCCCGTGGTTAAACCGCTTCGGCGCCCGTTCGCTCACCCTGTCGGCCAACACCGGCGAGCTATTCTACATCTCCACCATCCGCCGCGAGCGGGGGATCGAATACCCCTTCACCCGCCAATTCTCGATGTCCATGTCCGTAATCTTTTAAAACAAAAAAATCATGAAAAGAATATTCACACTCATCCTGCTGGTCGGGGGACTATCGCTGGCCGGATGCAGCGACTGGCTCGACGTGCGACCGCAAACGGAAACCACCAAAGAGCTGATGTTTGAAACGCAGAAAGGATTCCGCGACGCCCTCATCGGCGCCTACATCCGCCTCAAGGGCGGCAACGCGTACGGCGACGCCCTCACCTGGGGAAACATCGAATTTATGGCACAACACTGGGATCTCCCCGCCGTCTCCGCCTCCAGCGCCCTCGCCAACCTCAAGCGATACGAATACACCAACACCTACGTCGAGGGCTGGATGGGCAACATGTACTATGAACTATTCCGCGTCATCGCCGACGTCAACAGCATCCTGGAGCGCATCGACGACAAAAAAGAGATCTTCGACCCCGGCGCCTACGAACTCGTCAAGGGAGAAGCCCTCGCCCTCCGCGCCTTTTGTCACTTCGACGTGCTGCGCATGTTCGGCCCCATCCCCGGCGACACCATCGCCACCGGCCCCGTCCTCCCCTACGTCAAAACGGTCACCAACCAGGTACACCCGCGCGTCACCGCCGCCCGCTTCGCCGACCTCGTCCTGGAAGACCTCGACGAAGCGGAACGCCTCCTGCAGCCCATCGACCCCATCACCCAATACTCCATCGAGGCGCTCAACGCCAGCGAAAGCAGCGGCGGCTTCATCAACCTGGAAAACACGTTCCTGGCATACCGGCAGATCCGCTTCAACTACCACGCCGTCATCGCCGCCAAAGCGCGCGTATACCTCTGGACGAGGGACAACGACAACGCCCGCCTCCACGCCCAAAAGGTCATCGACGCCAAGGATAAGGACGGCAATCCCACCTTCCGCCTCGCCGACCAAAGCGACATGACCCTGGAAGACTACGCCGCCTCACCCGAACACATCCTCGCCATCAGCCTCCAAAACCTGGCGACAACCGCCGAATCGCGATTCGGGCAAGGAGGAAGCCTCATGAAACAAGACCTCAACTACTACCTCGGCAACCTCTTCCCCACAGCCGAGCAAACCACGGACATCCGTTTCAAACTCTGGATCCCGCGTGCCAGCGACAACAACTACAAAATACTCACCAAATTTATCCAGCGCGCCAGCAGGCCGCCGCTCCAGGTGCCGTTGCTCCGCCTCAGCGAAATGTACCTCATCCTCGCCGAAGCCACCCCCAACCTCGCCGAAGCATCCACCATTTACGGCCGCTTCTGCACGGCAAAAGGCATCCCCTTCAACACCTTCAGCGACGAAGCAGACCGCCGCTCCAGGATCGTCCGCGAATACAACCGCGAATTTTACGCCGAGGGACAAGGCTTCTTCACCTACAAACGCCTCAACACCGCCTCCATCCTCTGGGCATCCTACCCCATCACGGGAAGCCCCGCCGTATACGTCGTCCCCCTTCCCCGGCGCGAATTAGAATACATCAACGAATAAAAAACAACCACCATGAAACAACAAATTTACCACGCGGCCACCGCCCTCCTTCTCCTCCTCGCCACCGCCTGCACCCAGGAAAAACCCATGCCATTCCTCGGCGACGCCCGCGTACAACTCAAGGACACCACCATACTCAGGCACACCTTCATCTACTCCGCCGCCGAAGTATCCAGGGACACCCTCTACATCCAGGTCAACACCATCGGGGAGATGGCCGACCACGACCGGCAAGTCAACATCATCCAGGTACCGGAATACGACATCACCCTCGTCACCGACCCCGTCACCAACCGCGTGGACACCATCACCACCGAGCGCCCCAACAAAGCCGTCCCCGGCACCCACTACATCCCCCTGGACGACCCCGCGCTCCGTCCCCACGCCGTCATCAAGGCGCGCACCGTCACCGCCATGATCCCCATCATCCTCCTCAGGGACGCCAGCCTCAAAACGGACGACTACCGCCTCCGCCTCCAGCTCGCCCCCTCGGAAGACTTCAACACCGGCGAGCGCAGGATGATCGCCCGCACCATCCTCTTCTCCGACCGCCTCGTGCAACCCTCCTTCTGGGACATCAACGTCAACTACACCTTCGGCGCCTACAGCACCCGGAAGCACCAGTTCATGATCGACGTCTCCGGCGAAAAGATAGACAACGAATGGTACGACGCCAACGTCCGCAACGTCGTCGGCGCCTCCCAGCAATACAAAAATTTCTTCAAGGCAGCCCTCGCCCGCTTCAACGCCGACCCCGACAACATCGCCTCCGGCGCCGCGCCCCTCAGGGAAACCGACGACCCCGCGAGTCCCCTCGTCACCTTCCCCAACTAACGAACAATTAAAATCACGAGTAACATGAAAAAACAAATCATAACCATCCTCCTTGCCACCCTCCTCGCCGCCACCGCGTGCTACAGGGACAAGGGCAATTACAACTACCGCGACGTCGACCCCGTCACCGTCACCGGCATCGCCGAAAGCTACGTCGCCTTCAGCTACCAGGACGTCCTCCGCGTCAACCCCGCGGTCACCAACGAGGAGCGATACGACTTCTGCTGGCTCCTCTACAGCACCGCCTTCAACGTCAACGCCCGCGTCATCCCCCGCCCGGACACCATCGCCCGCTCCAAAAACCTCGAGTACGCCGTCCGCGAAAACCCCGGCAGCTACATCCTCGTCTTCTCCGCCCGCGACAAGGAAACCGGCTACACCGAACTCACCACCGTCCCCCTCACCGTCACCACCGTCAACATGACCGGCTGGTACGTCCTCAAGGACAACGGGGGAAAGACCGAGTTCGACTTCTTCGCCACGGACGCCACCCCCGCGCCCACCGTCGCCAACTGGATCTCCCTCTACAACGACGGCCGGCAACTCGACGGCGCGGCCGTCAAGGCCGTCTTCGTCCCCGGCTTCAAAATCACCCCCAACGACGACCCCCTCAACGTCTTCGCCGTCGTCTCCGGCAACGACGCCGCCATCATCCGCATCGACAACGGCGAGATCATCATGGACTACGACAACATGTTCTTCATCCGACCGCTGGCGAGAAACCCCCAAAACATCATCCTCGACCTCAGCGAAAACACCATCTACATGATCAACGACCACATCCTTTACACGATGAACAAAGTCGGCGGTCTTTTCGTCGATCCCCCCTCGTGGGACTACCGCGTATCCCCCCTCTCGGCCATCTCCTTCTCGCCCCTCATCATCGTCTTCGACGAGCAGGCGAAGTCCCTCATCCGCTTTGGCAATAACCTCTTCTCCCCTTACAACGACGCCAGCACCGCCCTGAAACTAAACAACCTCGACGCCGAAGTGATGTGGATGGAAGGCTACAACTACCCCCGCTGGAGGGTCTACGCGCTGCTGGAACACGCGTCGCCCGCCGGGACATTCTCGCTCGTCAAACTGCAGAACGATTACGGCGGCTCCACCTCCGTCATAGGAGAATCGCAGGATATCCCATCGACCCTCCAGCTGCCCCACGCGGACAAGTGGGCGGGAAATTTCGAGTACGACATCATCTATTTCGCGCGGGATAACAAGCTCTACCGCGCCAACATGGACACCAATCCGCCCGTGGAATCCCTGCAAGTCACCTTTGAACCCGGCGAGGTCATCACCTGCATGCAGCACATGGTGAAGCCCGTGCCGCAATCGCCCGGCACGGTGGTGAAAAACTGCCTTGCCGTGGCCACCTACGCGGCCGGCAGGTACAAGGTGTATCTCTACTCGATAGAGGTGGGCAACCTCGTCCCCCTGGAGCACCCCAATTTCCAGGGAGAGGGGCGCGTTACCACCGTCAACTACGTGCAGCCGGACGGGAGCCTCCGCGTCTTCTGATGCTCGCCTCCAGCGTTATCATGGAAAGCCCACTCGATTCGCGTGGGCTTTTCTGCGTCATAACAGAAACGTCCCGCGACTCTCGATAGCTTTTAACGATATTGCGACATCTTCTCGCGAGTTGCAAGAGATTGTCGCAACATTGCGACATCTTTTCGCAAATTGCAAAAGATCGTCGCAACATTGCGACATCTTTTCGCAAGTTGCAAGAGATCGTCGCAACATTGCGACATCTTCTCGCAAGTTGTAAAAGATCGTCGCAACATTGCGACATCTTCTCGCGAGTTGTAAAAGATCGTCGCAACATTGCGACATCTTCTCGTGAGTTGTAAAAGATCGTCGCAACATCGCGATATTTTCTCGCAAGTTGTAAAAGATCGTCGCAACGTTGCGACATCTTCTCACAAATCTTGTGGCCATCCCGTAACGATGCAGGAAACGTTCCGATGATCGCGCGGGGTTTCCAGTGATCACGAGAAGGGTCGCGGCGTCCCGTTTTTTCCCCCTGGCGAGTGTTAAAACGAAATATTTATCTATTTTTGCCCGCTCAAGTATCAGAAATCAAGAAAATGTGGATTAAAATAGCAGGCATACTCTTGCGCAATCGCGTGGCGTTTATCGTCGGCGTGGCGTGCATCACGGTTTTCCTCGGCGCGTGGATCGGGAAGGCGGAGATGTCGTACGAGTACGCCAGCCTGTTGCCCGAAACGGATAGCGCTTTCCTCGATTACGTGGAGTTTCACGAGACTTTTGGACAGGAGGGGAACGTGATGGTGGTGGCTTTCCACGATGACGATTTCTACCGACTGGAGAAGGTGAACGCGTGGATAGCGACGCGCGATAGCGTGCGCGCGGTGCCCGGCGTGGAGGCGCTGGTGGATATCACGCGGTCGTTCGACCTCCGGAAGGACACGGTGGCGCGCTCTTTCGCGATTACCCCCGTCTTCCCCCCGCGCGTGCGGGACGAGGGGCAGCTGGATAGCCTGGTGGGGGTCATCGAGTCGCTCCCCTTTTACGATGGCACCCTCTTTAACAAGGAGAAACGGGTGTATGGCATGTTGATCACGATCGCCGCCGACGTGATGCGCTCGCCGACGAGGGTGGGGCTGGTGAAGGAGGTGGCGCGGCTGGTCGGCAATTTTAGCCGGGAGCACCGGCTGGAGGTGCATTATTCCGGGTTGCCGTATATCCGCGTGGTGAATGCCGAGAATCTGAAGCGGGAGATGTACATGTTTATCCTGCTGTCGTTGCTGGTGACGACGTGCGCGTTGTATCTTTTTTTCCGGTCGTTCAGGACGGTGGGCTTTTGCTTGCTGATCGTGCTGGTGTGCGTGTGCTGGACGGTTGGGGTGATGTCGATGCTGGGGCTGAAGATTACGCTGCTGACGGCGATGGTGCCACCGCTGCTGATCGTGATTTGCGTGCCGAACCTGGTGTTCATGATCAACAAGTTTCACGTGGAGTATGATCGACACGGGAACAAGATCAAGGGGTTGCAACGGATGATCGAGAAGATTGGGAATGCTTCTTTCATGTGCAATTTGACGACGGCTGCCGGGTTCGGGACTTTTATTATTACTTCCAGCCGGATCCTGGTGGAGTTTGGTATCACGGCTTCTATCGGTATTTTTTTCGTTTACTTGATTTGCTTGATTCTCGTCCCGGCGATTTTTAGTTTTCTCAGGCCGCCGGACAGGAAGCAGACGAGGCATATCCATAACCGGTACGTCAGGAGGGCGTTGGAACGCGCCGTGGCCGTCGTGCTCCGGTATCGGCGGCGGGTGTACGCGGTGATTGCCGTCCTGATGGCGCTTGGCGCCGTGGGGCTTTCGCGGATAGAGACTACCGGTTACATGATCGAGGATCTGAAGGAGAGCGACCCGATTCGCCGCGATCTCCTGTTTTTCGAGGATAATTTCGACGGGCTGATGCCCCTGGAGGTGACCGTCGATTTCAAGAAGCCGCGGCAGGTGATGACGCTGGCTAACCTGGAGCGGCTGGATGGTTTTTCCGCCGAGCTGGCGGGGGACGAGGATATTTCGAGGCCGATTTCCGTGGTGGAGGTGATCAAGTTCGCTAACCAGGCGTTTTATAACGGCAATCCCGCGTATTATCGCTTGCCGACGGCGCAAACGAGGAATTTTATTCTCCGGTACGCGACTACCGCCGCCGGGGAGGTGGGGGGAATGGCGCGGTCGTTTATCGATTCGTCGATGCAGCGCGTGCGGCTGAGCTTCCGCGTGAAGGATGTCGGGACGGTGAAGATGCAGGAGAAGGAGCGGGTGATTCGCGAGATTGGCGAGAGGTATCTCCCCGCGGATAAGGCGCGGGTGACGGTGACGGGGTCGAGTATCATCAATTTCAAGGGGACGCGGTACCTGGTCAAGAATCTGTTTGCTTCGCTGGCGCTGGCGATCGGGCTGATCGCGCTGCTGATGGCGTGGATGTTCAGGAGCAAGCGGATGGTGCTGGTGGCGATGTTGCCGAATATTCTCCCGCAGATTATCACGGCGGCCCTGATGGGGTACCTGGGCATCCCGGTGAAGGCTTCGACGGTGCTCGTGTTCAGCATCGCTTTCGGTATTTCCGTGGACGGGACGATTCATTACCTGGCGAAGTACAGGCAGGAGTTGCGCCCGACGAGGCACGGGAGGAAGGAGATTCCCGTGGCCGCCGTGACCGCGCTGCGCGAGACGGGGCAGAGCATGATTTATAACGCGATTATTCTGTTTTTCGGTTTCGGTATATTCGCTCTCTCGGATTTCGGGGGCACCGTTGCCCTGGGGTTGCTTGTCTCGATCACGCTGCTGACTACCATGTTTTCTAATCTGATGCTGCTGCCGTCTCTCTTGCTGACGCTGGACGGGATGGCGGTGAAACGAAGGCTGCGAAGGGAGGGCAAACGGGCGGCCGCGGGAATTTGACCCGGATAGCCCGTTGCGCGGCCGGATTTTTCCGTTACCTTTGCCGCCGGAAGATAGGTCTCATAGTTCAACGGATAGAACGGAAGTTTCCTAAACTTCAGATCCAAGTTCGATTCTTGGTGGGATCACGCGCCCGCCGCGACATTCACGCGGCGGGTTTTTCGTTCCCGCGATTTTTTTATACTTTAGCCACCGATTTGAAAAACGCTTCTTGATATGTACACGATTGATGAACTGCGCGGGATGGTGAAGTCCGAGTTGGAAAAACAAGAGTACGTGGGCGAACCGCGGTCGCTCTATGAACCGATTATCTACATGCTGGCCGACGGGGGGAAACGACTGAGACCCTTGCTCACGCTGCTGGCTTATAATCTCTATCGCGATGACGTGGAAAAGGCGCTGAAGCCTGCTATCGGGATAGAGATTTTTCATAATTATACCCTCCTCCATGATGATGTTATGGACGACGCGTCGCTGAGGCGGGGACGTCCTACCGTTCACAAGAAATGGAATAGCAATGTCGCTATTCTCAGCGGGGATGCCGCTGCCATTACCGCTTACAAGTATATCGAGCATTGCGAGGATCGGTACCTGCGGCGAGGCATCGACGGGTTTAACCAGGTGGCGCTGGACGTGTGCCGCGGGCAACAGTACGATATGGAGTTCGAGACGCGCGACGATGTTACCGAGGAGGAGTATCTCCGGATGATTTATCTCAAGACTTCGGTGCTGATCGCCGGGAGTCTCCGGCACGGCGCGCTGATTGCCGGCGCGTCGGAGGAGGATTGCGAGGCGCTTTTTAATTTCGGGGGGCTGCTTGGCCAGGCTTTCCAGCTGCAGGACGATTATCTCGACGTGTACGGGAATGTCGAGGTTTTCGGCAAGAATATCGGCGGGGATATTACTACCAACAAGAAGACGTACCTCCTCGTCAAGGCTTTCGAGTTGGCCGACGAGCCTACCAGGAGGGAGTTGACCGGCTGGCTTGGGCGTCGCGATGCTGACCCGGCGGAGAAGATCGAGGCCATTACCCGCGTCTATTCCCGCCTCGGCGTGGATCTGCTGACGCGACGGGAGATTGACGCTTTCCTCCGGCGAGGCCATGTTGTCCTCGATGAACTTCGGGTGAAACAGGAGTTCAAGGATATTTTCAAGGAGATTATTCGCGAGTTGATTGGACGCGAAAAATAAGGCCGCGAACCGATGTCAAAACAACAACTTCTGGACGAACGCTACCTGCGCATGGCGCGGATATGGGCGGAAAATTCTTACTGCCGCCGCCGACAGGTGGGGGCGCTCATTGTCAAGGATGCCGCCATTATCTCGGACGGGTATAACGGCACTCCTTCGGGCTTTGAAAATGTCTGCGAGGACGAGCAAAATCGTACCAAACCTTACGTTCTCCACGCCGAGGCTAACGCCATTACCAAGGTGGCCAAGTCCAATAATAGCAGCCAGGGCGCTACCCTTTATGTCACGGCGTCTCCCTGCATCGAGTGCGCCAAGTTGATTATCCAGGCCGGGATCAAGCGCGTCGTCTACGCCGAGGATTACCGGAGCCAGGATGGCGCCAATCTCCTGAGACAAGCCAATATCGATGTCGTCCTCGTGGATATCCGGGACGATGGACAGTAACGAAAAAAAATGAACATGAACAAGACTTACCTCATCACCGCCCTCGTGGTAGCGACTGTCGCCGTTACCTTCCGGTGCGCCCGCGACAGTGCCCGCGATGACAACGCTTCGCGCGTTTTTCGACCCGTCAGTGGCAGCAAGTTGGATTATATCCTCGGCATGATCGAACATTCCTACGTGGATAGTGTCGATGTCGACGAACTCGAGGAGCGGGTGGTTATTCCCGAGCTTCTCAAGCAGCTCGATCCGCACTCTGTCTATATTCCCGCGCGGGATATGCAACGTACTCGCGAAAGTATCGCCGGTAATTTTGGCGGTATCGGCGTCCAATTTTACAAGTATCGCGATACGGTTGTCGTGATCAAGGTGATTTCCGACGGGCCTTCCGAGGCGGTTGATATCCGCGATGGCGACCGCATCGTGCGGGTGGATGACAGTATTGTTGCCGGACGTTCTCTCCCTTCCGATAAGATTATGGGCATGATGCGCGGCGAGGTGGGGACTCCCGTTGCCCTCACCATTCACCGCGGGGGGGAGAAGGCGCCGCTCGTCAAACACATTACCCGCGGGGTTATTCCTATCAAAAGCGTCGAGGTGGCGTTTATGGCCGATGATACTACCGGGTATGTCAAGGTTTCCATTTTTGACATGAATACCCACGACGAGTTTACGCGCGCTGTTGCCGCCCTCAAGGAGCGCGGCACCCGCAAGCTGATCGTCGATCTCCGCGGGAACGAGGGGGGGATTCTTCCTATTGCCCTCCAGATGATCAACGAATTTCTTGCTGCTGACCGCCTCATGCTTTACACCAGCGGGCAGGCGCATCCCCGAAAGGAGTATCACTCTACCGGTCGCGGGCGTTTCCAGGATATTAATCTTGTCGTGCTTATTGACGAACTTAGCGCGTCGGCCAGTGAGATTTTTGCCGGCGCGATACAGGATAATGACCGCGGTGTGATTCTCGGACGGCGATCTTTCGGCAAGGGGCTTGTCCAGGAGCAACGACCGCTTCCCGATGGCTCCGCCCTCCGCCTTACCGTGGCGCGGTATTATATCCCTTCCGGTCGATCTATCCAGAAACCTTACGGCGAGGGGATGGAAAAATATTACAGTGATATCTACATGAGGGCGATGCACGGCGAGTTTTCCGAGAAGGATAGCATCTCCTTCGACGAAAATCTCAAGTATCACACCCGCGGCGGGCGACCTGTCTATGGCGGTGGGGGGATTATGCCCGATATTTTTATTCCCGTGGATACTGTCGGCAATACTCGCTATCTCTCTGATCTCCTCCGCACCAATATTCTCTATGATTATACCATCGATTTCATGGATAAGCATCGCGCCGCTCTTGCCGGTACGCGGGAGGTTGGCGCCATTCTCCGCTACCTCGCTCCCCGCGATCTCGTGAATGATGTGGTCAATTATGCCTCCAGCCGCGGCCTGAAACGGGTTGAAAGCGAACTCCGCGCCTCCCGCACCCTTATTGATAACCGCCTCAAGGCTTATATCGCCCGGCATGTTATGGATGATGAGGGCTTCTATCCCATCCTCTTTCAAACCGACGAGACTTTCCGTGCCGCTCTTGGGAATGTCGGCATCACCATCCCGTAGTATCCCCCGTCTCTCTTCCTACTATTCTCCCTCCAGCGCGGCCAATATCGCGACCCGCTGGAGGGAGTTTTTTTTTATTTTTCGCCGGCGAAGTGGCGATAAAAGAGCGGGATTGTCGTGATGCCGTTGAAGAGTTGCTCCAAGGGGAAGTTTTCGTTGGGGGAGTGGATGGCGTCAGACCCGAGGCCGAATCCCATGAGGATGGATTTAATGCCGAGGATCTGCTCGAAGGCGGCGATGATGGGGATGCTGCCGCCGGAACGTACCGGCACGGGGGCAATGCCGTAGACGTCGCGGTAGGCGCGCTCGGCGGCTTTGTAGGCGGGGAGGTCGATCGGGCAGACGTAGGAGGGGCCGCCGTGGAGGTATTCTACTTTCACGGTGACGCTGTCGGGAGCAATGGCCGCGAAGTGCTCCTGGAAGAGGCGGGCGATCTTTTCGTGATCCTGGTCGGGCACCAGTCGGCAACTGATTTTGGCGCCGGCAACGGAGGGGAGGACGGTTTTCGCTCCCTCTCCGGAGTAGCCTCCCCAGATGCCGCAGACGTCGAAGGTGGGGCGTATGCCGACGCGTTCGGTGGCGGAGTAGCCGATCTCGCCGCGGAGTTCGCGGACGCCGATGGATCGCTTGTACTCCTCCTCGTTGAAGGGGGCGGCGGCCATCCGGGCGCGCTCGACGGGGGAGACCTCCCGGACGTCGTCGTAGAAACCGGGGATGGTGATGCGCCCGCGCTCGTCCTGCATCCGGGCAATCATGGCACAGAGGGTGTTGATGGGGTTGGCGACGGCGCCACCGAAGAGGCCGGAGTGAAGGTCGGCGTGGGGGCCGGTGACCTCCACTTGCCAATAGGCGAGTCCCCGGAGGCCGGTGGTGATGGAGGGGGTGTCGGGGGCGATCATGCTGGTGTCCGAGACGAGGATAACGTCGGCGGCCAGCATGTCGGCGTGTTGACGACAGAATTCGGGGAGGTTGGGGGAGCCGATCTCTTCCTCGCCCTCGATCATAAACTTGACGTTGCAGGGGAGGGTGCCGCTGCTGACCATGTACTCGAAGGCTTTGGCGTGCATGAATCCTTGTCCTTTGTCGTCGTCGGCGCCGCGTGCCCATATTTTCTTTTCGCGGATGACGGGTTGGAAGGGGTCGGAGTGCCACTCCTTCAGCGGGTCGACGGGCATGACGTCCATGTGGCCGTAAACGAGCACGGTGGGGAGGGCGGGGTTGATGATCTTTTCGGCATACGCGACGGGGTTGCCGGCCGTTTCAAATACCTCTGCCCGGTCGGCGCCGGCTTCCAGGAGGAGCTTTTTCCAGAGTTCCGCGCAGCAATACATGTCCTGCTTGTGCTCGGCGAGGGAGGAGATGGAGGGGATGCGGATGAGTTCAAATAACTCCTTGAGGAATCTTTCCTTGTTTTCTTCGATGTAGTTCTTGATGTCTTTCATACTTTTCGTTTAAGATGGTTTCTGCTTTTTTTGTTTGCAGGCGTAAATGTAAGATTTTCTTTCGACGGACGACGCGGGGGCGTGTTTTTTTTCGCGATGCGCCGCCCGTGGCCTTTGACGGGGTATGCTGATTTATTAAAAAAGAGTAATTTATTGCGGCTAGGGGGTTTTATGTGCTATATTTGTGAGATTTTTAAAATGCCGGAAATTATGTCGCAAACGATTAGCGGGGGAAAGGGATCGCGCGTGGTCTCGACGATAAGCATCATGTTGGTGTTGATGGTCGTGGGGGCCTTGGTTTTTGTATTATTGAATGCCCACCTGGTGTCTGACCAGGTGAAGCGAAACATCAGCGTGCTGGTGGTGATCAAGGATCGAACGAACGAGGCGGAGATTCGACGCGTGCAGAAGATCCTGGACACGCGGCCGTTTACCTATTCATCAACATACGTGACGAAGGAGCAGGCGGCCGAGGATTTCAGGGCGGAGATGGGGGAGGATTTCGAGGCGATCCTGAAGGCTAACCCGCTGTTGCCCTCCATCGAGTTGCGGCTGCAACCGCGTTACGCGAATAACGATTCGCTGGCGCTGATCGAACAGGGACTGCGGGAGATGGATATCGTACACGATGTTCATTACCAAAAGTCGCTGGTGGAGGGAATCAACGAAAACGCGCGGGAGATCGCGCTGGTGTTCCTGGCGGTGGGGGCGGTGCTGATGCTGATCTCGTTCACGCTGATCCGGAACACGATTCACTTGTCGGTTTACTCGCGACGTTTCTTGATTAAAACCATGCAGTTGGTGGGTGCCCGACGGGGCTTTATTGCCCGCCCGTTCGTGAGCGGGAGCGTGTGGCGAGGGTTTATCGGTGCGCTGTTGGCCAACGTGCTGCTGCTGGGAGGGATTTTCTTCCTGCAGGAGAAGTACGGAGGGGTGCTGGAGTTCGATTTCTTGCAAGAGGAGCCGATCGTGGTGATGGTGGCGTTCGTGGTGGTTTGCGGGATCTTGTTGTCGTTCCTTTCGGCCTGGTTTTCCGTCCGCCGGTACTTGAACAGGGATTTGAATGATTTGTACAAATAATAGAGGAAGATTTATGTTAGAAAAACGCAAGGATAAAAGCGGCCTCCCCACGTCGCGGGATAAAGGGGGACTTATGCTGGAAAAACGCAAGGATAAAAACGACGGCTTCCCCATGCCGAGGGATAATTACAAGAAGATGTTGATCGGCGTGGGGATTATCGTGATCGGTTTCATACTGATGATGGGGCCGGGGGCGGATTCGCCGGAGAGTTTTAATTACGATATCTTCAGCTTCAGGCGTATCACGCTTGCCCCGATCGTGGTGCTGCTCGGATTCGGCTTCGTGTTTTGGGCTATCATCAGGAAACCCAAGAAGCAGGAGTAACGAATGGAGTGGTTACAAGCGTTAGCGCTGGGTGTCATACAGGGGCTGACGGAGTTCCTGCCGGTGAGTAGCTCGGGGCATTTACAGATCTTCGGGGCGCTGTTCGGCGTGGACGCGGGTGAGAACCTGACGTTCGCGATCGTCGTGCATGCCGCGACGGTGTGTAGTACAATCGTGGTGTTGTGGCGGGAGTTGGTGAGCTTGTGCGGGGGCGTCTGTCGCTTCAAGTATAACGCGGAGATGGCTTACGCGCTGAAGATCGGGCTTTCGATGATCCCGGTGGCCGTGGTAGGATTGTTTTTCAAGGAACAGGTGGAGACGTTGTTCGCGTCGGGACTGGTGCTGGTGGGGTGCATGCTGCTGTTGACGGCCGCACTCCTGGCGTTTGCCTACCGGACGAGGCCGGGAAGAAGGTCGCTCTCTTACCGGGATGCCTTGATTATCGGGCTGGCGCAAGCGTGTGCCGTGGTGCCCGGCCTGTCGCGTTCGGGGACGACGATCGCCACGGGACTCTTGCTGGGCAACCGGAAGGAAGATGTGGCCAAGTTCTCTTTCCTGATGGTGCTGATTCCTATCCTGGGCGAGTCCCTATTGGATCTGATCAAGGGGGACTTTTCTGCGTCCGGGATACCCGCCGGGGTTTTACTGGTGGGATTCGCGGGGGCGTTTGTCTCCGGGGTCATCGCCTGCTCGTGGATGATCAACGTGGTGAAGCGGGGGAAATTGATCTGGTTTGCCCTCTATTGCGTGTTGGCTGGAGCGTTGTCAATCGTGTTGGGCTGATGGCTGGATGGGAAGATATCCGCTTCCGAGTGCCAGGGGATTTTCACGAGGGAGCAACGCTGGTAGTAGACAAACCGGAGCGATGGACGTCATTTGACGTGGTAAACAAAATACGCTTCTCCCTACGGGGAAGATGCGGCAAGATAAAGGTGGGGCACGCCGGCACGCTGGATCCCCTGGCAACGGGGGTGATGGTGCTCTGCACCGGTAAGGAGACGAAGGAGATAGAACGCTACATGGGGCAGGAAAAAGAGTACGTGGCACGGGTGACTTTCGGACACACGACCCCCTCACACGATCTGGAGAGCGCCTTCGACGGGACGTACGACTACTCAGGTGTCGACCGGGCGTTGCTGGAGCGCGTGACGAGGAGTTTCGTGGGGGAGATCGAACAATTTCCCCCGGCCTTTTCTGCAGTGCGGGTGGACGGTATCCGGGCATACGCGATGGCGCGCCGGGGCGAGGAGGTGCAAATGAAAAGTCGCCGCGTGTGGATCAAGGAGCTGGAGGTGGTGTCGATGGAGATGCCGGAGATCACGCTTCGGGTCACGTGCGGAAAGGGAACATACATCCGCTCCCTGGTGCACGACATCGGTCGCGCGTGTAACAGCGGCTCCTACCTATCCTCCCTGCGGCGCACGCGGGTAGGAGAATTTCGGGTCGAAGAGGCTTTCCGCATGGACGAGCTTGTCCGATTATTAGAAATGAGTTGAACAAATTATAAACACACAGAGATGAAGTTATCCAAGTTCAGGTATAAATTGCCGGCGGAATTGATTGCGTCACACCCGACAAAGAACCGGGATGAGAGCAGGTTAATGGTGTTGGACAAAAAGAACGGCAAGATAGAACATCGCGTCTTCAAGGACATCATTAACTATTTTAACGAGAAAGACGTGTTCGTGTTTAACGACACGAAGGTATTCCCCGCCCGCCTCTGCGGGAACAAAGAGAAAACGGGGGCAGAGATCGAGGTATTCCTGCTGCGGGAATTAAACCGGGAGATGCGGATATGGGACGTGCTGGTAGACCCGGCGCGGAAAATCCGTATCGGAAATAAGCTCTATTTCGGCGAGGACGACAGCATGGTAGCGGAGGTCATTGACAACACCACCTCGCGTGGCCGCACCCTGCGATTCCTGTACGACGGGGAGTACGCGGGATTCAAAAAAGAGCTGTTTTCCCTGGGCGAAACCCCGCTCCCCCGCTCGCTGGGGCGGAAAGTAGAGCCGATCGACGCGGAGCGTTACCAAACGATTTTCGCCTGTAACGAAGGCGCCGTGGCCGCCCCGACGGCAGGCCTGCACTTCAGCCGGGAGCTGATGAAGCGCATGGAAATAAAGGGAATCGACTTCTCGTTCGTCACCTTGCACGCCGGCCTGGGCAACTTCCGGGAGGTAGACGTGGAGGATCTGACGAAACACAAAATGGACTCGGAACAGATCATCGTACCCGAAAGAACGGTCGCGAAAGTCAATGCCGCCAAAGAGGAGCGGCACAAAATATGCGCCGTGGGTACCACGGTCATCCGCACGTTGGAAAGTTGCGTTACCACGCAGGGGCGACTAACAGCCTTTGACGGCTGGACAAACAAGTTCATCTTCCCCCCATACGACTTCAGCGTGCCCGACGCGATGGTCTCCAATTTCCACCTACCCTACTCTACCCTACTCATGATGGTCGCGGCCTTCGGGGGCTTCGACCCCGTGATGGAAGCCTACAACACGGCCGTCAAGGAAAAGTACCGCTTCGGCACGTACGGCGATGCGATCTTACTGATCTAAAATCCCGCCCCTTGAACGTAGGAGAACTGACAACGTTGTTCCGGCGACACCCCGTAGCCAGTCGATTGATCGAAAGATTGAGAGGAAGTAGCGACGTGAAAATCAGAGTAGAGGGATGTGTTGGTTCGTCCCTTGCGTTTTTGGCCGCCGTGGTCATGGAAAAGGTAGAGGAGGTGCAATTCTTCGTGTTAAACGACAAAGAGGAAGCCGCCTACTTCTACAACGACCTGGTCGCGCTGGCGGGAGACACGCACGTGCGATTCCTGCCGGCATCCTACCGTCGGGCGGGGAATTTTGAAGAAAAAGACAGCGACTCGATACTGACGCGCACGGAGGTACTAAACGCCCTTGCCGACCACCAGGTAAGCCGCGTAGTCACCTACACGGAGGCGTTGATCGAGCGGGTAGTCACGGCGGAAGCGCTCGTCGACCTCTCCATGCCGGTGGCAAGAGGAGACACCATCACCATCTCCTCCCTGGAAACCACCCTATCCGACTACGAGTTCGAGCACAGCGATTTCGTCTACACCCCCGGTCAATTTTCCATCCGGGGAGGCATCGTGGACATCTACTCGTTCGCCGAGGAGCGTCCCGTGCGCGTCGAATTTTTCGGCGACAAGGTAGAGAGCATCCGCTACTTCAACGTGGAGACGCAGCTCTCGGAGCAAAACGTGGAGCGCATCGTCATTCTCCCCAACCTAAACAACGTCACCGACCGGGCGCTATACAGCGGCTTAGCCGGATTCGCGGGGCACCAGGCCGTGTGGTGGATAAAAAACACCTTATTAATACACGACAACATAAACAACCTAACGCAAAACGACCCGGATGACATTTGGATCACCGCGCAAAACCTCTTCGACGACCTGGAGGGAAGCCGGGTCATAGAGTGGGGAAGCGAATCCTTCTTTCGGGGCGAAATCATGCACGCGGAGACGGAGATGCAGCCGACGGTAAACAAACAATTCGACCTGCTGGCCGAGCACCTGACGGCAAAGCTGGAGGAGGGCTACGACCTCCGCGTCTGCTCGAGCAACGACATGCAATTACAGCGTCTGCGGGACATCTTCTCGGACAAGAAACTGCACCTCAACTTCTCTCCGGTCAGCGGCACCGTCCACCTCGGCTTCAGCGACGCGCAGCTCAAAATCTGCATCTACACGGAGCACCAGATCTTCGACCGCTACCACAAATACTCCCTCAGAACCACCCAGCTGCGCAAGGAGCGGGAGAGTATCACCATCAGTGAACTGCAAAACCTCCACCCGGGCGACTACGTGGTACACATCGACCACGGCATTGGTCGCTTCGGCGGCCTGGTACGCCTCGTCAACAACGGCCGGGAGCAGGAAGTCATCCGCCTCGTGTACCAAAACAACGCGGAGCTATACGTCAGCCTCCACTCCATGCACAAAGTCTCGAAATACCGGGGAAAAGAAGGCGTTCCCCCCGAAACCAACAGACTGGGAGGCGACGCCTGGACACGCCTGAAACAGCGCGCCAAATCGCGGGTCAAGGAAATCGCCGGCGAGCTAATCGACCTCTACGCCCGCCGTCGGCGCGAGACAGCCTTCGCCTTCTCCAAAGACACCTACCTGCAAGAAGAAATGGAAGCCTCTTTCATGTACGAGGAGACCCCCGACCAAATGAAAGCAATCGAAGCGGTAAAAGGCGACATGGAAGAACCCCGCGTCATGGATCGCCTGGTTTGCGGCGATGTCGGATTCGGGAAAACGGAAGTCGCCATTCGGGCAGCCTTCAAAGCCGTGGCCGACAGCAAGCAAGTCGCCGTGCTCGTCCCCACCACCATCCTTGCCTACCAGCACTACCACACCTTCTCCAAGCGTCTGGAGGGAATGCCCTGCCGCGTAGAATACATCAGCCGGATGCGCAAAAGCGAAACGGTCAAGCAAATCATCTCCAAACTTAAAACGGGCGAAGTCGACATCGTCATTGGCACCCACCGCCTCACCGGTCGCGACATCCACTTCAAAGACCTGGGACTCCTCGTAATCGACGAAGAACAAAAATTCGGCGTGGGCACGAAAGAAAAACTAAAGCACCTGAAAATAAACGTGGACACCATCACCATGACCGCCACCCCCATCCCCAGGACGCTACAATTCTCGCTCATGGGCGCTCGCGACATGTCCATCATCCGCACCCCGCCTTCCAACCGTTACCCCATCGTCACGGAGCTGCACCGCTTCGACGAAAGCGTGATCAAAGAAGCCATACTCTACGAAATAAGCCGCGGCGGGCAAATATTCTTCATCCACAACCGCGTAGAAACCATCCGGGAGATGCAGCACCTCCTCCACTGCCTCGTCCCGGGCGTAAAAAGCTGCGTCGGGCACGGCCAAATGCAGGGCGACGAACTGGAGCGGGTCATGCACGACTTCATCCGGGGCGACTACGACGTCCTCATCGCCAC
>JAIRXZ010000125.1 GCA_031267995.1 Odoribacteraceae bacterium
CCCCTACAGCATAATCCGGCGATATCCCGACGATAACCCGGCGATATCCCGCGAGGGCGGCATGCGAGGGAAAGGGCGACCGCGAGGGTCGCCCCTACAGCATAATCCGGCGATATTCCGACGATAACCTGTAGGGGCGAAAAATCTTTCGCCCTTTCCCGCATATGCACCCGTTCCGCCACCGGGAAACCGGCAAAAGCGATAACCCGGCGGGGGCGGCACGCGAGGGGAAGGGTGTACACACAGGTGCGTCCCGCGTGTTTACCGGTGTTATCGTCGGGATGTCCGTGCGGGGAAGGGCACCCACAAGGGGTGCCCCTACAGCACCATTGTTATCATTGGGCGGGAAAGGGCGCACACGGAGGTGCGTCTCTACAGTTTACCGGTGTTGCCACGCAGGTACGCCCCCACGTGTTTACCGTTGTTATCATCGGGGTGATGGCGACGGATTTTGGTTAACTTCGCGAGAAAATATTATTGTCTGATGGAAAATTTCGCGGCTATTGATTTCGAGACCGCCAACGGACAGCGTTCCAGCGTTTGCAGCGTGGGCGTGGTGGTGGTTCGCGGGGGCGCGGTGGTGGAGACTTTTTACCGGTTGATCCACCCGGTGCCCGATTATTACGACTGGTTTTGCACGCGGGTGCACGGGCTGAAGTGGGGGGATACGGCCGAGGCTGACGATTTTCCCGTCGTGTGGGGGGAGGTGGCGCCGTTGATCAGCGAGCTGCCGCTGGTAGCCCACAACAGTCCCTTCGACGAGGGTTGCCTGCGGGCGGTGCACGCGGCGCACGGGATGGAGTACCCGGGGTACGCTTTTCACTGTACCTGCCGGGCTTCGCGGAAGGTTTTCGGGAAGGAGTTGCCCAACCACCAGCTTCACACGGTGGCCACCCGCTGCGGGTACGAGCTGAAAAATCATCACCACGCGTTGGCCGACGCGGAGGCGTGCGCGTGGATCGCGCGGATGATCGTTTGAGGCGGCGGCGACGGGGGAAAAGAGCGCGTCCCGCTCCCTTGACGGGGGCGGGACGCGTGGCGTTGTTACCGTTAGTTTACCAGTTGGGGTTTTGGGCGAGTTTGGAGTTGATGACGGTGATCTCCTCGGTAGGCAGGGGGAGGAGGTAGTCGCGGTTGAGGTTGAAGTTGTAGCCGGTGGTTTTGATTTCCTGGAGGGCGAAGGGGAAGATGTAGCCGCTGGCGTCGACGTCGATGGCCGCCACCGCATCGACGAAGGAGGTTGCCGGCGCCGGTGTTAGCGCGCCTTGCCACTGGGCGAGTTTGGCGCCCTTGGGTTGGTAGCCCTTGATGAGGATGCCGGCGGCGGCCCAGCGGAAGATGTCGTCGACGCGGAAGCCCTCGGCGGCGAGTTCCACTTTTCTCTCGCGGCGTATCTCGTTGATGATGTTGGAGAGGGCGGGAAATTCCTTGCCATCGGGGTACGCGAGGGCGTTGACGTCCGTCAGGATCATGTTGGGCATGCCCACCCTGTCCCTGAGGAGTTTGATGGTTTTGTCGATATCCGGCTGGGCGATCGTCCCGAGTTCCGCCTTGGCCTCGGCGTTGATGAGGAGGGCTTCGGCGTAGCGGAAGTAGATCATGGCGTTTTGGCCAGCGGCGCCGACGAGGTTGACGGAGGGGATGTGCCCCTTGTAGAGCTGGTAGCCGGTGATGCAGCGCTTGTCGTTTTCGGCGAAGGAGGGGTAGACGAAGGGGGTGCCGGGGTGCTGGATGTGCTGGCCGTCGTTGACGTAGATGGTCTGGTTGAGGCGCGGGTCGCGGTTGGCGACGACGTCGAGGAGGGTGGCATCTCCCTGGTAGAGGGCGCTTTCGTTGATGGGTTTACCGTCCGTGCAGAGGTAGGATTCGACCATCGTTTTGCTGAGGCCGGTGAGGGCGCCGAAGGTGCTGAAGTCCGACCAGCCGTTGGCGATGCCGATGGAGACGCTGTATTGCCGCCAGAAGAGTACTTCCTTGCTTCCGAGGTAACTCTCTTTGTTGAAGATGTTTTGGTAGGCGTTCGGCTGTCCAACGTTGTCGAGGGCGCAGGTGCCGAGGGCAATGAGGGCGTCGGTGACGGTGGCCGCCTTGCGGATGAAGTCGGAGCCGTCAGAGCCGGGGACTCCGAAGACGGTGCCGGCGTGGTATTTTTCCCAGGTTCCCTCAAAGAGGGCGACGCGGGCTTGCAGCAGCATGGCGGTTTCCTTGTTGACGCGCCCTTCCCAGGTGGCGTTGGCGCCGCGGGAGGGTAGGTAGTAGACGGCGCTGTCAAGGTCGTCCATCAGTTTTTGGACGACGAAGGCGCGGGAATCTCGCGGCTTGTAGAGTTGCGCCGTGTCGCCGGGGGTGAGGAGCTGGTCGTACCAGGGCACGTCGCCGAAACGACGCAGTTTGTTGTAGTAGAAGAGCGCCCTGAAGAAGCGCGCCTCGCCGGCGTAACGGTTGATTTCGGCTTCGTCGCCCTTTGCCTTGCGGTAGTTGGCGAAGAAGTAGTTGATGTCGCGGAGGTCTTCCCAGTCGGCGCGCGCCCAGCCTCCACCGGTGTTGGGGAGGGTTGTCTCCCCGTTCATGCGGCGGTTGTAGTCGCGGGGGATCTCGGTATCGCTGCCGTTATCGCGGTCGATGGTGTAGATGCCGATGTTGCAGGTTCCGCCGGCGTCGCCGTCGAAGAGGAGGAGGGAGGCGCGGTTGTAGAAGTTGTTGACGTAGGCTTGGAGGTCGCTTGGCGTTCTCCACACGGCGCCATCGCTGATGTTGTTTTCCGGCACCCGCTCCATGAATTCATCGTTGCAGGCCGCGAGCAGGCAAAGGGTCGCGAGCGAGAGTAGAAGTATTCGAATCTTTTTCATGATGTTGTTTTTTGCGGTTATTTAAAATGAGAGGTTTAGGCCTACCGACCAGGTGCGCTGGAGGGGGTAGATGAGTCCCCTGTTGGAGAGAAATTCGGGGTCGATGGTCTTGATGAAGTCCGTCCACGTGACGAGGTTTTCGCCGCTGATGTAGACTCTTAACTTGCCGATTCCCAGCCTGTCCAGGAGTTCACCCGGCAGGGTGTAGCCCACTTGCAGGTTTTTGAAGCGGAGGTAGGAGGCGTCTTGGAGGTATTTGGTTTGGGCTACCTGGTTTTTGGTGTTTTGTCCGGAGGTCAGGTAGTACTTGGGGAAGTAGCCGTTGGGTGTTGCCGGTGTCCAACGATCCTTGTGGACGGTGAGGAGGTTTGCCTGCCATTCACTGTTGGATAGTCCCCAGAAGTTGCCGACGGCGACGTCGCCCATCCAGTAGTCGCGCTTGCCGATGCCCTGGAAGAACATGTTGATGTCGAATCCCTTCCATGCTGCCTCGAGGGTGATGCCGTAGGTGTAGCGCGGGGTGCTGTTGCCGATGATTTTGCGGTCGCCCGGGTCGGCGAGGGTGGATTCGCCGGGGGTGATGAGCGGGTCGTCATCGAGATTTTTGTATTTGACGTCGCCTGCCGTCCAGTTGGTTCCCAGGCGTTGTTGGCGCGCCTGGTCTATGCCGGCGTCTTGTTCCGCTTGCGTGTAGTAACCTTCGGTGACGTATCCCCAGAAGTCGCCGATGACGGCGCCGTTGTACCACGTGTTGAGGCTTTTTTCGGCGTTGGGGTATTTCTTGACCACGCTGCGCGAGTCGGCAAGGGTGGCGCGGGCGCTGTAGGTGAAGTCACCGATTTTGTCGCGCCAAGTTAATGTTAGCTCGAAACCGGTGGTTTTCAGCGAGGCGTTGTTGGTGCTCGGGGCTGCCGCTCCCAGAACGGCGGGTAGTTGCTCCGCCGGGCCAACCACGTCATTGGACGAACGACGGTACCAGTCAAAGTTGAACAACAGGCGGTTGGCGAGCGCCGAGACGTCTACTCCAAAGTCTATCGTGGTGCTGGTGATCCAGGTCAATTTGGGATTCACGATGCCGGGGTAGGAGATGGTGGTGTAACGGTTGCCGTTGAAGAGCCATTTGTTGGCGCTGTTGGTGGCGGCTACCGTGGTGAGGCTCGGGTAGAAGGGGTAGTAACCTCCGCTTTGCTCGCCGAGCGATCCGTAGGAGACGCGCAGTTTGAGCATGTCTATTTTGGAGGTTACGGCGTCGGTTCCCCAGAAGTCTTCGAGCGATGTGACCCACGCCGCGGAGACGCCGGGGTAGAATTTGAAGCGGACGTCCGAGAGGTAACGGGAGGAGCCGTCGTGACGACCATTTAACTCCAACAGGTAGCGCTCTTTGTAGCCGTAGTTGATCCTGCCGAAGACGCCCCTGGTGGTCAGGGTCTCTTTCGTCGGCTCGTTGGCGCTCACGATGTTGCCGTAGATGGTGTTGAAGGTGGGCAAATCCGTGGTGTAGAGGGTTCCCGATCCCGTGCTGACGGTGAGCTTGTAGTTGTAGAAGGCTTCTTGGGCGAAGCCGATCATGCCTTTCAGGTAGTGACCGTTTTTGTCTAATTCGTAGGATGTAAAGGCGTTGATCGTGTGTTGCGCGTAGTTGGCATGGGTGCGATCGAGGACGTCTCGCCCGCGCGTGTATTTCGTGAAACCGTCACTCGTCCACGCCGGGGAGTAGTAGGGGACTTTGTCGGTGTCGTAGAGCGTGTAGTGTAGGACATCCTTGTTTTCAACGACATTGTTGTTTGTGAAGGTGTAGTTGAAGGTGGCTTCCCAGCCTTTCAGGGGGGTGAGGACGATTTCGCCCGTGGCCACCAGCACGTCGTCCGTGGTTTTGTTGCGCCCGCCGTGCAGGTAAGCCTCGATGTTACTCTGCTCGCTGTAATAGCCGTCGGGGGTTATCATGGGGATGATCGGCCACTTCTGCGCTATTTGTTGCATGAAGTTGTCGTTGCCCGTGCTCGACGGGGAGTCATTGATCCCCCTGGTGAAGGAGCCGCGGAAGTTGGCCGTCAACCACTTGTTCACGGTGGACGAAACGTTGCCGCGGATGCTGTAGCGGTTGTACGAGTCCTCGCCGTATCGCAAGATGCCCTCTTTTCCCGTGTAGCCGAGTCCCACGTAGTAGGTCGAGTTCGTGCTTCCGCCCGATAGCCCCAGGTTGTGTTGCTGGATCATCGAGTTTTTCTTGAAGAAGACGCTGTACCATTCCACGTTGTCGTTGCCCAGGCCTTCCCCGAAGTTGTCGAAGTTCGCCCACTCTTTTCGCGAGGGTACGGCCACGGTGCTGGTGGTAATCTTGCCGTCGAAGTAGTCCTGGATGCGCTGCATCGTGCTCGCGTCAAGGAAATTGCTCCCGCGGGTGTTTTGTCCAGCCTCGTTCATGATTTCCATCCACTCCACGGAGTTCACCTGCTTGGGCAGGTTGATGGGGCTTGACCAGCCGAAGTTGGCGCCATAAGTGACCACCGGTTTGTCCGTCTTGCCTCCCCTTTTGGTGGTGATCAGCACCACGCCGTAGGGGGCATTCGAGCCGTAGATGGCGGCAGAGGCGGCGTCCTTCAGCACCGAAATGGTGGCGATATCGTCCGGGTTAATGGCGTTAATATCTTGCGATTGGATGCCATCTACCACGAACAGGGGGCCGGCCGACGAACTCGACGATCCACTGCTCAGTCCCGTGACACCGCGGATGTTGAACGACATCCGCGCCCCCGGAGCGCCACCACCGCCGACACCGGTAGAGGTGTTCGACGATATGTTCAGGTTGCCGACGATGCCCTGCAATGCCTGGGCAACCGACACGATCGGGCGTTCCGACAGTACGCGCCCCCCGACCTGGTCGACGGCTCCCGTCAAGTTCGCCTTCTTCACCGACGCGTAGCCTACCACCACTACCTCGTCTAATGATTGGAGTTCACTGTCCAGGGAAACGGGATAGTGCGTTTTCCCCGCTTGAACGGTGACATTTGTCGTCAGGTAGCCAATGAACCTCACGACCAGCGTGGCGTCGGGCGACACCGTGAGGGTAAAGTTCCCGTTCACGTCCGTCGATGCCCCGTTTGTTGTCCCCCTTTCGACAACACTCGCGCCAACGAGCGTTTCTCCCGACTTGTCCGTGACGGTTCCCGTCACGCGTTGTTGGGCGTTGGCCTGCAAGCATGTTAGCAGGATGGCCACGCACGACAACATAGATACCCGCGCGAGCCGCGTGGCTTGCCCGGCAAAAATTTGCCATTTAAACGTTTTTCTGTAATTCATCATTGTCTGTGTTTGAAGGTTTTTGATTAAAAATTCATTTTTCAAATCATCCCCTCGATTTGGCAACATGTTGAGAATGATCGGAGAAATAATGTCCGGCTGGACAGGAAGGTACTCGATCGCGCGCCCGTGCGCGTTCTCGATCAAGGAAGCTGGGATATACAACGTATACCTCCCGGGGGCAAGTGTGGTGTGCAGGAAACAACGTTTGAATGTTAGCAGGTTGTGCCGGTTGTTCTC
>JAIRXZ010000141.1 GCA_031267995.1 Odoribacteraceae bacterium
CCAACAAAAAGGCACTCTTCCCGGTGGTTGGCACGGGCTACAAGCCCGCGCCAGCGAAAGGTTGCCGGTACTACAGACGCTGGCGCGGACTTGCAGTCCGTGCCAACGAAAGAGCACCCATTCCGGTGGTGAGCACGGGCTACAAGCCCGCGCCAGCGAAGGATCGTGTTGTCGAGCGTGTTGTAGTTTATGCTGTTCGCGTGGTTGTTTATGCTGTTCGCGTGATTGTTTATATTGTCCGAGTGATTGTTTATATCGTCCGGCTGGTTGTTTGCATTGTTCATGTTGCTCGTGTTATTGTTCGTGTTAGTACCTGTATCGAATTGAAAAATTCGCGGGGATCGACCCGGTAAAAACTCCCGGCAAGACCCCCGCGACTATTTACTCACTTCCCGGCAGAGGCGGCCAGATCCTCGGTCGTCAGCGGCATGGAGAAGGTAGGTTCGTTTCCGAAATGCGGCACGTCATCAGGGTGTTTCATGAAGGAAGCCTTGATCATGAATTGCTTCCCGTGCGAGCCGGGAGGCATCAGGATCTCGTTGTGGAGGCTGCGCGTGGTCTTCCGGAGCACCTCGGTGACGCCGTCGGCGGCGGTGATGACGAGCAGCACCTCGCGTACCCCTTCCGGCCACCCGTGCACCACCAGGGCGGAGTTCTCGAGCGACGCCTGGTCGACCACCACGTAGATGGAGTCGGCGTCAATGATTCCCACCTTCACGGAGGCGATCACGCGGGTATCCTCGGAGCGGTCGCGGCGACCGGCCGTTTCGCCGAGCAGCAGGAAGCCAAGCGAGTGCACGTCCTGGCGGGTGAGCACCCCGTCGGCGTACTGCCCGAAGACCCAGTTGCGCACCGTTTGCAGGGCGAAGGTTACCAGATCCTTGATTAGCGTGTCGCGCGCCTCGCGGTCGGAGGGCGATCCCTCGCTGGAGTTGCATTTCTTCACGAGGGCGGCCAGCTGTTCCTGTCCCTTCGTCATCTTGTCGATAATGGCCTGGGGGACGGGCCACAGCGACCGGTGTGCCACCAGGGTGTCGGTGAGGTTGTCGATGTTGATTACCTTGCCGGCGATGCTTCCATGCCAGCGTTTGGCGGCGGCGCGCGCCCAATCGGGGACGTCGTCGTGGGATAGTCCACCGAGAGTCAGGATGAGGGCACACGCCATTTCGCGCTCCGGTTTCGCGAGCTTTTTCACGCGACGGAACAGCCCTTTCAGGCGTGCCGGCGAGAAGGTGTACACTTTCACGCGACCGGTAACGGGATCGGTCAGCGGGAGTCGAACGTTTTCAAATTTTCTCATACTCTTTTTTTTAAGTTGTTAATACTAAGTTATCTGTAATTAATGATTGTCATTTTATCGCGCGTGGCGAGGGTACCAAAGCACACGTTATCGCGGCCGTCACAGACGTTATTCCCGCCGTCACAGACGTTATCGCGGCCGTCACAGACGTTATGCCCGCCGTCACGCGCGTGATGAAAGTCGTCACGCGCGTGATGAATGTTATCACGCGTGTGATGAATGTTATCACGTGTGTGACGGATGTTATCACGCGTGTGACGGATGTTATCACGCGTGTGACGGATGTTATCACGCGTGTGACGGATGTTATCACGCGTGTGACGGGGAGCATCACGCGCGTGACGGCGGGTATCATGAACATGACGGCGAGTATCACGAACATAACGGCGGGTATCACGAACATGGCGGCGGGCATCACGAACATGGCGGAGGGCATCACGAACGTGACGGGGAGCATCACGCGCGTGGCGGGGAGTATCACGCGGGGCACGGGGAGCGTTTCGCGCGAGGCGGCGAGCCTCCCCGTGGTAAAAGCCGGGAGGGCGCCAAGTGATCTGCCGGGGGCAACGGTCATCACGCTGCCGGTGGTTGCTGCCCTACCGTTATAGCGTTCTATCGTCTTCCTCGCGATCACTAAATGTTCTTCTCGTTGAATCATTGTCTCTTTGTTTTCGGTTTACGCGTTGTTTTCGAAGGTGTGTGTCTCTCTTGTCCCGCCCGGTTTGTTTGCTTTTATCTTCGTATTCTTTATTTTAATTGAATGGATTTGAGCCGCTTATGCATGTGACATAAAGGTCATACTGGCGGTGTATCGGGAAATTTAAAGTCCATACATCATTGATATATAGATCACCGTTTTCTATCCGCAGCATATATGTCATCTTACAAGTTCCATCATTAGGTATTCCAGAAGGCCCCACCACGCTTGTTCCAAACCACATAGCAGCACGAGCAGTAGTGGCATCTTCTGCACTCATGTTAACTTTGTCCTCACCGTTTGTAGTGTATATGAACTTGAATTTATCAGTATCCACAGTATTGTAGTTACCCGGTTGAACAACATAGTATCCTGTTGGGCAAACGTTGTCCGGCTTCTCATCCCCATTGTCATCAAGCCAATCTCTAAACGGCCCCGCGAGGATCGCGATAGTCCTATTCAGCTGCTCGAATCCCCCGAGCCGTACCCCGTTGACGTTGTTATAGATGTCCACGGTGCGCGCGGTACTTGTCGTTGTCAACGGCAACGTTCTGACGCCTGTACCGCTTGTCCAGCCGGTGGATGCTATTTCGACGCCACCGGATTTTAGCGCGATGTCGTACGTGGGGGCGTTCGTGGTGACGTTCACCGACACGGAAGTGGCCGTCCTGCCAACTTCAGCGGGAATGTCACTCAGGCTAAGGGTGTAGGGGGCTTGCCGGACGTTGAAAAAGGCCGAGGTTTCGGGGTTGGGTTTCCCTGTCCCGTCCAACCTGTGGCCGTACCAGACGGCGGTGGTCACGTTGCCCGTCCAGCTTGCCTCGTTGGTGGCGGCCAGGGCGGGCACGGTCATCTCGCGGGTGCTGTTTGCCGCGTAGGCGGTAACCGCGGGGGTGTTCACGGCAGATCCTGAGGCGCCAAGCCGACCGTACCAGTTGATGTTTGTCGCGGCATGGAGCCATATTTTTTGCCCGGCGGGGGGAATCGAGACGATGGTGGAGGTGTTCGTGGCGGTGGGCGAGTTCGTGCCGTTCGTGCTGTAACCCCGGTAGTTAAAGTACGTCGGGATGGTGCGGGTGAAGGTTGCCCCGGCCTCGGCTTCGGTGGTGACACCGGCGTCCGTCTTGAATTTTAATGTCGTCGATGCCGCGGAGCCGGCCAGTCCCGCGGTGTGGTCGACCGGGGCGAAGGTGACGGTGCCGTCAAACACGTCGGCAGGCGTGGAAGCGCCGGTTTGCGAGGGCAGTCCCGCGGCGAGGGAGGCGCTGTTGTATGTCGCCCCTGAAATGACCTTGGCGTGGTTGGCGCCGGTTTCGATGTACCAGTTGGCGTTTGTCTTGAAGGTTACCGTGGCGTCGGTGGGCGTGGCGGAGGATCCGAAGTCGTGCGCGGGGGGATCCGGGGTGATGATGTTGATGTAGGGCGTGGCGCCAGCCTGTTGAATGATTTTAAAGGTTGGTTTCACGGCCGGGATCGGGTAGAACTCCGGGTGATTCGAGGTGACGCTGATCACGGCCTCGCGTTGGGTGAAGGAAAAGGCATTGGAAGTCAGCGAGAAGTTGTACGTGAAGGCGGTGGCGACCGGGTGGTAGCCCGATTCGTCCTCTTTTAACTCGAAGAAGGTTTCGTCCGGACTCTCGGTGAGCTTCCACGGGGCTTCCGACTTGACGGTGAAGGTGTAGTTGCCCGCGGCGGACGGGTAGGGGTTCTCGAGCGTCGGCTCGAAGAGCATCTCCCGGTCGAGTTGGCGCACGTTGACGGCGCGCGTGACGCTCTCGCCGTTCGACCCGTTCAGCGTGACTACCACGGCGCCGCCGAGGGGGAATCCCGCGTTGTTCACGCCCGGCCAGATGTTTAGAATGTTCCCGGAGAGGAAATTGGACGCGTTGCCGGGAACGCCCGGATCCCAGCCGCTCTCCCACGTCAGGCTACCCGTGACGTCGAAAGTGAACGCGGAGCCACCGAGCGGGGTGAGCGTGACAGTTTTCGCCCCCGCTGGTGTCTTGTAGAAGACCACCTCCTCCGGCGCGGCTCCCAGGGAAAGTTCCGACCCGGCGAGCTGCCTCACGATGATCTTCTTGCGGAGGTTGCCGGCGACGATGTAGAAAAAGCCCTCTCTCTCCTCCCCGGCACCGATGCCGTCCGCCGTCAACGTTAAGTTGGTGGTGACGTCGGGGGCGCCCCCGGCGGGATCCGGGTCGGTCGTCAGCCACGAGGGGCGGTCGGAGAGCTTCCAGCCGGCGGGGAAGTCGGTTTTCACGCTCATGCTCTTGGCGTATCCCTCCATGTAAAAAACGAGTTCGCTCTTATCGACGGCGATGTAGTGCTGGGGGTCGAAGGTGATGTCGTCGAGGCCGCCGTCGTTCCACTCGGTAATTTGAACGACGATGTTGGATGGTTCGTGATCGTAGGCGTCGTCGGGGGTAGACCAGCCGTGGGCGGAGACTCCCGCGATGGTGACGGTGTAGTGGTGGTTGCGGAGGAACGGGAGGTAGGTGTAGGTGTCGTTATCCTCCTTCTTGGCGAACTCCACGCGGTAGTAGGTGGGGGTGGTCTTGTCCTTGTAATAGCCGCCGATGACGAGGCAGGTGTTTTCCTGCCAGCCGGTGACGGGGTGCGCCACGCCCGCGGCGGCTTCGAAGGTGTAGACGGGCGCGGGGGTGGCGGTGACCTCGTCGCTGGGGGCGGCGTCTATCAAGTAGTCGACGTGCACGCCCGCGGCGACCTTGGAGCCGGTCGGGAGATGAGGGGCGATGGCCTTGGCTCCGTTCCACTGGGTATTATCGTAGCCGTCCTGGTTGGGCGCGGAGCTTTTGGCGGCGGGCGCGATGGTTCCCTCGCTGCTATAGTTGTAGAGGCGGATGCTCTCCAGCCAGAAGTCGGTGACGTTTTCCGTGTCCACGACGACGTCGATTTTGGCGATCATCCGCGTCAGGGTGACGTTCGCCGAATTGCCGGAGGTGACAATAAAATTGTTTTTGTAGCCCCACATCGGAACGCGGTCGAAGTCCGCCGTCCACTTGTTCGCCGGGTTGGAGAGTTTTTGCTTGATGGCGGCGAGGACGTCCTCCCGCGTGTCGTTGGTGAACGACGTGCCGGTGGTGGCCGGTGGGTACGCCGCGGGGATCATCGCGCGGGCGTTGGCCAGCACCACGGCGTCATAGGTGCCGTCGGGCAACTTGACGGTGAATTGCCCCAACACGGGGGTGCTGCCGATGGCCCGGTAGACGATCTTGCCCGTTCCCTGGTCAAAGAGGAGCACGTCGATGGTTTCAACAGCGTCCTCGTTCATCGCGCGGGATGCCGGCGGGCCGGGGACGGTGAAGGATAGGGTAACGATGTGCTCGCCGTCGCCAGCGACGGGAGTGCCCTCGTCTACTTTCGCCACGCAGGAGGCGGCGAGGGCGAGGATCGCGGCCAGTACAAACGCGTTCGCGTGCAAGCATGAAAAAAGGCGGGCTACTATATAAGGTGTGGTTGCTCGCCCGGCGCGGGAGCGTTTCCCGCTGCACCGGCTTTCCGGTACTCTCGTGTTTTCTCGTGGTGACCCCGCGTGTGAATCGGGGCTAATTTCCTTCGTGTTCAAATGTTTCATTGCTCTAAGTTATTGTTTCATTCAGCGTTCCGCTCCAATCATTTTCAGGCCGCAAATATACGTTTTTTATACGGTATTTTCAGGAGTTGAATGAAAAAAACATTGGAAAAGCGAAAAAACGCCCCAAAACCGGGACTTTTTACCGCAAATAGACCCTCAAGAACCCGGAGGTGTGAGATCAGGAGATAAAAAAGAAACCGCGCGCGGTAGCGTGCGGTTACATGTTGGCGATATCCGGGGGGCGTTATTCCGTAGGGGCGAATAATTATTCGCCCTTACAACAGGGTGAATGATCCCGTGGGGTGAACGATCCCGTGGGCGAATGATTATTCGCCCCTACAGCAGGGCGGACGATGAGGTACTTACAATTCACGGGACGGTTATAG
>JAIRXZ010000143.1 GCA_031267995.1 Odoribacteraceae bacterium
CCCTCGGTGATCAGCTTGACCACCTGTTCCAGGTTTTTGTCGAGTGGCGCCTTGCGATAGCCGGTGATGTTGCCGGAGGTGTCGCGTGATACTACCCCGGCGTTGCCGTCGCTGCTAAAGGTGAGGCGATGGACGGGGATGCCGCGACGGATAGCCCGCAACGCTTGCCTGTACGGTTCGTCGAAGCGCGTGCCGCCGGTGGAGATGTCGATCATCCCGCCGATGGCGGCAAACTGCAAGGCCTCGTCGAAGAGAGCCTCGTCGCGACCGACGTGGGTGGGGGAGAGGCAGCGCGCGGGGACGCGGTATTTCTCCACGAGCTTCAGGAGGACGCCCATCCGCGTCTCCATCCCCCCGATGTGCACGTGCAGGATGCCCCCTTTCCCGGACAACATGCCGGCAACGTGGACGTCCGTGGCCAACCGCGCCAGCTCGCCGGGGGTCGGGTGGGACGATCGCTCGTCGCTGATGGCAATCTTGCAGCCGATGATCTTTTCGACAAAGAGGATGTCCTCGCGCACGCTGCCAAGGAGCGTGAGGGGCGGGTAAGCGAAGTAGCTGGTGAGCATGTAGGCGGTGATTCCCTCGTTGCAGAGGGCGGCAACCTTGGCGTATAGCGCCTGGAGGCCGCGGGTGGTGCCGTCCGTGCCCAACATGCCGACGAGGGTGGTGGTGCCGCAGGCGATGAGGGAGGATAACTCCACGGGAGGCGTCATGGAGTCGAAGCCTTGCTGACCCCCGGCGCCGATGACGTGCACGTGCTGGTCGATGAGGCCGGGGGTGAGCAGCATCCCGGAGGCGTCGATCACCTCTACCGGCACCCCGGAGAGCTGAATGTCGCTGTCGACGAGGAGAATCTTGCCCCCGCCGGTGAGGACGTCGTGCTTGCCGAGCTTTTCGGGCGCGTAAACGGTTGCATTTTTAAATAGCTTCACGCGGACGGTTTAAAAGAAAAAGTGATAGACCAGCATAAAGACCAACGTCGCGCACAACGGGATGAGGTTGCGCTTGGCCAGGTCGAAGGGCGACACCTCGGCCACCTCCGAGATGGCCACGACAACGCCGGAGATGGGCGATACGGCGCGTCCCATGCTGGAGGAGAGCTGCATGGGAAGGATCATCTCCGAGGCGTTGGCGCCCAACCGCGTGGCGATGTCCGGGACAAGTGGCCCGAAGGAGAAGAACGACGCGTTGCCGCTCCCCATCAACAACGAGGCGAGGAAGATGATCACCGTCATGAGGATGCCGATGCCGATGGCGCCAAATCCCATGTCACGCGAAATGTCCACCAGCCCGTCGATAAACCCGAGGCTTATCAGCCCGCCGGAGAAGATCTCGGCGGCCACGATCAACGTGATCACCGAGGCAAATACCTTCCCCATCCCCTCCCAGAAGGTTTTGAGGGATGCAAAGACCTCCTTCACCCGCCGCTTCCTGATCAGCTCGAAGGCGAAGGCCACGAAGAGGGCGATGAAGGTGGCGGTGGTGGTTTCGAGGATGATCGGGTTTTCGGGCGAGAGCTGCACGAAGCGCGAGAAGACAATCAACAGGATCAGCGGCAGCACCGGCAGCAGGGCGTAGACGAGCGGGACGTCCGTCTTGAACTCCTCGCGCTTGAAGGTTTCCGCCTTCACGTGCTCCTTCCGGTCGAAGTAGCGGTTGACGAAGTAGTAAAGCGCCATCAACATCAGCGTGAGCGGGATCGCCAACGCCAGCTGGTTCTCGATGAAGTAGGCGACGTTGCTCTTCCCGATCAGCTCGGAGGCGCGCGCCGTGTTGGCGGAGGCTGGCCCCATGTCAAAGACGGTGCACGCCGAGATGACCGACACGGCCGATACCCGACTCACCCCCAATCCCACCAGCACGGGGTAGATGGAGGCTACCAGCAGCAGCCCCAATCCCGTCGCGGAGGGCGTGCAGATGAATAGCAGCTGCCCGATGGGAATGACGAGGATGGTCGCCACGTAAGGGTAACGCTTGAAGAACGCGAGGGGCTGCATGGAGATGTATACCAGCACCTCGCTGGCGCCAATCTTCTTCATGTAGGCGACAAAGCCACCAATGGCCATGATCATGAGACCTACCCCGGAAACTCGCCCCACCATCGACTCTTTGAGGCGACGAAAGAGGTCGAAGAAGGCAAGACCCGTGCTCTCCTCCAGGTCGGGGATGCCGAAACCGAGGGCGATGGCCACGCACATCATCGCCAGGCCGCATAGCAGCAACACCGATTGCGGGTGGTAGTGCTTGAATAGCAGGTAGGCCGCGATGGCGATGAATTGAAGGGGGATAATGATACTGACGATTGTCATCATGATTCGTCGCGCTTATTTCTGCACGCCTGCTTTCGTGGTCAGCTGGTCGTAGATGGCCGCCGGGATGGTGAAAGGGGCGCCTGGATTGCCGGTGAGGGTCACTTTCTTGAGGGCAGTGTTGGCGGAGAGGTCAATCGTCGTCAGCCCGTGGTTTGTCATGGAAAGCTCCTCCAGCAGGACGTTGGCCGAGAGGTCGATGCTCGTCATCTTCACGACGCCGCTCTTGCTGCTGGCGTTGAAGCTGAGGTACGTCAACTTCGTGTTGGCCGAGAGATCCAGCGAGGGGATGAAATTGTTATTCAAATCGAGGTACGCGAGCTTCGCGAGGGCGGAGAGGTCAATCGCCGTCAGCTCGTTGGAGGTCAGTTGCAGCGTCTCCACGTTAATGAAGTACTGGATACCGTCGAGATTGGTGATCTTGTCGTTGGCCGACGCCACGCTCGCGCCTTCCAGGGCGGTGATGCGCGCGGCATTCTTCCGCAAATCCAGCGTGCCGGTGAAGGCGTTGGCGGCCACGGTGTCCAGAAGATATTTCCCGTTGACCAGCTGCACGTCACCCGCCTGCAAGAACTGCAAATACTCGGCAAAGGCCACGTCCGCGATCTCCACCGTGGTATTCTCCGGCGTTGGCGGCGCGGGCGGCTCGGCATCGGACTTCACCCCTGTCTTCGTGGTCAGTTGATCGTAAATCGCGGCGGGGATGGCGAAAGGCGCGCCGGGATTACCGCTGAGATCAATCTCCTTCAGGTTCACGTTCGCGGAGAGATCGATAGTCGTCAGCCCGTGCCCGCTCAAATCCAGGTGCTCCAGGTTGACATTCGCGGAGAGATCGATGCTCGTCAGCAACTCCGTCGCCCGCGCGCTCGCCCCGAAGCGGAGGTATCGCAACTCCTCGTTCCCGGACAAGTCCAGGCTGGTGATAAAATTAGCGTTAATATCCAGCTGCTTCAGCCGCGTGAGCGCGGAGACGTCCAGAGCAGTCAGCTCGTTGGACACCAGCAACAGCGTGTCCACGTTGACGAAATACTGGATGCCTTCGAGGTTGGTCAGCTTCGTCGCGGCGGAGGCGATGCCGGCGTTCTCCAGCGGGGTGATGCTGTTGCTGTTCTTGCGGAGGTCGAGTTTGCCCGCGAACGATGCCGCCGCCAAACTGCTCAGCGAATACTCGCCGTCGGCCAGCTGCACGTTGCCGACACCCCGGAATTGAAGGTACTCCGCGAAAGCCGCGTCGGGGATGGCGTGACGGCTATCCGTCCTCCCGTCATCTTCAAGAATAACATCGTCGGTCGCGCACGACGCGGCGAATAAACAAGCGCATAGGGTAAAGAATCGGTACACTTTCATGGCGATATTGTTTTAAAATGTTCAGCGCGAATGTAACCCCCGCGCCTAAATGAAAACCATAATAAAGCCGTGAACAAACACCATAACGCGAAAATATTTTCCCCGCCGCGTGTTAAAAAATATGATCCACCCCCTCCCCTCGAATATTTATGCTAACATTGCCACCGTTCCTTAAAGAGTACACGGGAAAATGTATCCACGCAAAACCATTCGCGAAACGATTCTCACCATCTGCCTCTCCTGCACCCTCGCCATCCCGCCGGCCGGGGGCGCGACGACAGGGGCCGAACCCGTCGCCGGCCTGGCGCTCAACAACGGACACTTCTTCCGGTTCAATAACGACATCCGCCTCTCCTTCCAACTCGCGCCGGAACGCGGGCGGGCGCGATACATCGCCTACCTCGTTCGCCTGAGCGACCTCAACCGACATGCCGTCAACATCATCCTCGACATCCAGGACGAAAACCCCGGCATCCTCCTCGTCTCCGGCGAAAAGCTCGCCAGGATGCCCATCGACGCCGCCATCTTCGCCGCGCCCTCCATCCCCTTCACCTTTCACTTCGACCTCAAACGCGACCAGCTCGCCCTCACCGTCGGCGACACCCTCCTCGAAATCACACGCCTCGGCCTGCACCCGCGCGCCGACTACAAAATATCCGTTGGCGGCGCCTCCGCCAGCGCTGCCCCCTTCCTCCTCTCCGGGTTGCAGGCCGACCCGGACATCCTCTTCTCCCGCAAATTCTCCGGCGGCGCGGGGGGAACCCTCTTCTGGATCGTCGGCATCGTCCTGGTGGACATGCTCGTCTTCATCATCTACGCCCGCGGCAAACGCCGCCGCAAGCGACAACGCGCCGCCACCGATCCCGCCGCGACCATCGTCTACACCCCCGCGCGAGACGACCACCAGGAGGCCGCGCGCGCCAGCGCCATCTACCTCTTCGGCGGCTTCCGCGTCTTCGACAGGACGGGCAAGGAGATCTCCAAGCGCTTCACCCCGTTGCTCAAAGAGCTGTTCCTCATCCTCCTCCTGCACTCCCGCCGCGACCCCGCCGGCATCGCGCCAGCCACCCTCAAGGAGCTGCTGTGGATCGACAAGGGACTACAAAGCGCCAATAACAACCGCGCCGTCAACATCGGGAAGATGAAGGCCATCCTGGACACCGTCGGCGCCTACGAGCTGACGTCCAACTCCTCCGCGCAACGCCTCGAGCTGGGCGAGGAGATTTTTTGCGATTACTACGCCCTCCTCCGCCTCTCCCGCCAGCAGAGCCTGGACATGCAGCAAATCAACCACCTCATGCACCTCGTGAGGAAGGGCGCCCTCCTCCCCGATTGCCATTACGAGTGGCTGGACGCGTTCAAGGCGGACATCTCCGGGATGCTCATCGACACCCTCGTCGGCTTCGCCAGCGTCATCGACCACCGCCAGGAGGCGCGCTTCGTCACCCGCCTGGCCGATACCGTGTTCCTCTTCGACCCGCTCAACGAGGAGGCGCTCCTCCTCAAGTGCAAGGCGCTGATCCTCCTCGGCAAACACTCGCTGGCAAACGCCACGCACGCCCGCTTCGCCAAGGAGTACGAGCTGTTGTACGGCATCGCGTACGGGAAAAATTTCTCGGAAATATCGCGTCCCTCCTGACCGCCGTCAAACCACCTGGATGGTGATGCCGCGTGCCTCCACGCGCTCGCCTTTCGTGATCTTCGCCCGCTTGCGGGACTCCGGCAGGCCGCCCCGGGTAACCATCCCGGCCTCCACCAACGCCTTGGCTGCCGCGCCGCTGTCGGCAACGCGCGTGACTTTAAGGAGCTTGATCAGCTCGATGTACGGGGTCTCAATTTCAAAAGTGATCATCGTCGTTTTGTTTTACGGGGGACAAACTTACGACACGCCGGCGGGACGCGCAACCCTTTTCCCCCCTTTTTCTCCCCATTCGTGGTGACGCCCGGTCGCGTTTTACCCATTCGAGGGGATTTTCCCGCCGCGGCCGCCGCCCTACTTTTGCCCGCGAAACTTTAAATGAATGGAAGTATGAAGAAAATTGGAATATTTTACGGCTCCACGACGGGTACCACCTCCGCCGTGGCAGAGGCCATCGCCGCCAAGCTGGGCGTTGGCAAGGAGCATCTCCACGACGTCGCCAGGGGCAACGCCGCCGCCGCCGACGGGTACGAGTTCCTGATCCTCGGCTCCTCCACGTGGGGCGTCGGCGATTTGCAGGACGACTGGTACGATTTCCTGGCCGCCCTCGCCAAGAGGAACCTGGCCGGGAAGACGGTGGCCATCTTCGGTTGCGGCGACGGCTCCTCCTTCGGCTCCTCGTTTTGCGACGCCGTCGGCATCATCCACGACGATTTGCAACCCACCGGGTGCCGCTTCGCCGGCGCCGTGCCGGATGCCGGGTACAGTTACGACGAGTCGCGAGCCTTGCAGGACGGGCAGTTCGTCGGCCTCCCCCTGGACGACGTGAACGAGCCGGAACTGACCGATTCCCGCGTCACCGCCTGGCTCTCCGCGCTCGCGCCCGACCTGGCGTGAGCGCGCGTCCTCCCGCGGGGTTTTATTCAAATCTCCCCGCTTGACCACCGCGAGTAAGTATTTTGCTTCTCGCGGTGTTCTTTTTTTTGTATCGTCCCGCCGCGCCCACCGCGGGTTTTAATGGATTCCCTGCAGGGTTTGATGGCCAGCGTTGACGCTTTTAACGCCGGCGTTACTACCTTCAACGCCGGCGTTAACACCTTCAACGCCGGCGTTACTACCTTTAACGCCGGCGTTGAAACCTCTAACGCCGGCGTTAACACCTTCAACGCTGGCGTTAACA
>JAIRXZ010000156.1 GCA_031267995.1 Odoribacteraceae bacterium
GCACCGTTTTGGGTTCCTTTTTTCGCCCGAAAACACTTTTTTTACGCGAAAGCAAAAATCCTAAACGATGGATAAAAGTTCCAACACGATGGATAGACTTCATCCATCGTGTGGGCAACTCTATCCATCGTGTAGGAACTTTTATCCATCGTGTGGGAGGGTCTATCCATCGTGTAGGAATTTTTATCCATCGTGTGGGAGAGTCCATCCATCGTGTTGGAACTTTTATCCATCGTGTGGGAGACTCTATCCATCGTGTTGGAACTTTAATCCATCGTTTAAATTTTTTGCTTTTGCATGAAAAAAGTCCCGCCACGGGTGTGACGGGACTTCCTTGTATATTGATTAAAAGTCGCCGTGGGCGCGGCTTTCGGGCATCACGATGGTCGTTTAATGCCCTCCAAAACCGTTGATGATAATCTCCTTCCCGTCGCGATTCCAGGCGCGAACCCCGTCTTCCGTCATCACGAGACCGTGCACGCCGTTCCTGTTCAGGGCGTGTGCCCAGAGGCTGTAGCCAAACAGCTCCCTGGCGGCATCGGTGAAGATCATGATCGTGCCCGCGGGTACCTCCATCCGGAACCGGGCGCTCTGGAAATGCCACTTGTCCGGCGGGTTGGTGTTGAAATAGCGGGGAAGGAGGAGCGTATCGCCGACGATCGTCCCGTGCGCGGTGCCGGCGGCGTAGCGATCGGCCAGATTGCCGGTGGGGCCGTACGCGTGCTTGTTGATAGTGAGGGTGGCGACGCTGTCACTCCGGCCGATGGAGAGGTAGAGCCTCCCGTGGAAGGAGTTCTTTTCCCGGTCGAAATAGGCGCCCAAGGGGTTGTTATCGAGTCGGGCGACGGGCAGCGGGCTGTCTATATAAAGCGTGTCCGCGCGCGGCAGCGGGATGACCTCTTGCGCTAACCCGGGGCGAATGTTCCGCCGGATCTCGGTGAACGTGACGATGCCCGCGACGATCGTCGCCGTCGCCCAAATGAAGAAGAAAGTGACGTGCAACGATTTCCGCGTGATGATTTGCGTCCCGATCACCAGCCAGGTGCCCCAGTGCAGGCAGGCCAGTGCGAGCAGCGTGATGCTGATCGCCCCGAACGTGTACAGGAGCGCGAGGGGAACGGGCGAGATGACGCGCGTCGCCAGCTCCTGGAAGGTGAGGATGTTCCAGTCGATGAAGTTGGCGAAAATCAGGTCTTGCATGAACAGCGCGAAGATGCTCCCCACGATAATCCCTAACCCGGCGCCAATGAAAAAGACCCCGCAGATCACCACGATGACGCGGAAAACAACCGTGAAAAATCCGCGCGTCACCCTGCCCGCGGCCGAGAGGCCTTCGGCCAAGACGGAGGGACTGGCGGGTTCCCTCACGCTGCGGCCGATGTTGGTGACGTTGACCGGCTCTCCGCGCATTTCGAGCCTTTGCGCCGTCGTGCGGGCGGCGGGGATGACGATCCATAGGAGGCAGTAGAGGGCGATGACGAATAGCGTGCCAAAGACGATGTACCCGGGGATGTCCATATTACTCTCTATGATCAAGCACCCGATGGAGTAAGCCACTACCAGGAAGCTCAGCCGCACGGCCACCGGGCCGATCCCCAGGTAATGGGCGATGCCGGCGCAGACACCGCCGAGGCGTCGCTCCTCGCGATCGCGGTAGAGGCGTCGTCGTTGCCGTTTGGGGGCGTTGGCGGGCGCGTCGGTGGCGTTGCCGTTTGCGTCGCTCGCGTTACCGTTCGCGTCGCTCGTGTTGCCTGGCGCGTCGGGGCTATCGCCGATAATATCCCTCACCGTGCCCAGCGTGTCAATCACTTGCCCCACGTCCTGGAGCGTGACGACGGCGGACGCCCCGCCGGGACGGGCGGAGAACAGCTCGGCAATCCTGTCCTCGATATCGGCGATAATCTCCCTTCCCCCCGGTTCGTTCCTGAAATAATTGCCGAGCGCCTCCATGTAGGTAGCCAGGCTGTTGGCCGCGTCGTCGTCCATGTTAAAGGTGATGCCGCCGACGTGAATAATTTCTACGCGTTTCATGTTGTTTCCGTGTTAGGTGAGTGTATTTGGCGAATTTCGTTGACCGTCTCGACGAGTTCTTGCCAGGACGCGTCGAGATCGGCGAGGAACTGTCGTCCCCTGTCGGTGATCGAGTAATACTTCCGCGGCGGCCCTTGCTGCGACTCCTCCCATCGGTAGTCCAGCCACCCGGCGTTCTTTTGCCGCGTCAGCAGCGGGTAGAGGGTGCCCTCGACGACAATCATCCGCGCCCCCCGCAAGTGGCTGATGATGTCCGAGGCATAGGCGTCGCCCCCGGAAAGCACGGAAAGGGTGCAATACTCCAGCACCCCTTTCCGCATCTGGGCTTTGGCATTGTCCACGCTCATGGCTACTCCTGCTCCCTGGGCATGGCGATGCAGAGGATGATGTAGAGGAAAAGCCCCGGCACCATCAACGTGCAAAGCCATCCCACCAAAAAGAGGACGCGAAACAGCACCGGATCCACGTCGAAATAGCGTGCCAGACCCGCGCAGACGCCGCCGATTTTCCGGTCGTTAGCGGGTCGGCACAGCCGTCGGGGGGCGTCGGGACGGCGGGGCGGGTTGCCGGCCGCGGCGCTGATACCCAGGGCGGCGAGCGCCTCCCGCGTTCGTTCGAGGGTAATGGGCTGATCCTCGCTGGCGCGTCCCCGTTCCAGCTCTCGCGCCACCAGCGGTTCCAGCTCCTGCCGTTTCCATTGCTTCTCCAGGGCGCCGCGGAGGTAATCGTACGCGTCCTCTTCCATTTGAAAAACCTTGTCGCCAAGGCGAGTTGTCACTACTTTTTTCATGTCGTTACCGTTTAAAATGAATACTCTAATAAATGAACGGGGCGAAGATATGAAATAAAACAGATACTATGCATAACATAGTACCTTTTTTACGCGGGTGCATGTAAAAAACATTAAAAATGGATTTCCCGGCTTGCATCGCGCGGGTGAATCCCGTAGCTTTGGGGCGCTTTAAATAATTCATTCACTTTAACATTCAAGTCATGACAATTCTATTCGCTTCTATCATTTCCGTCGCGCTGCTGGTGGTGGCCGCGTGCACCGTTTTGCTATTGTGGCGCGTGAACGGCGTCGCGCGGGGGATCGACGCCTCGCGGGACGCCTCGCGGAAGGTGGATGGCGAGGTGGCGCGGCTGGACTCGCTGATCCGGGAGGAGTTCGGGCGCAACCGCGAGGAGTCGCTCCGCGCCGCCAAGGAGACGCGCGAGGAGTCGAGCAAATCCTTCGCCGTCCTGGGGGAGAGCCTGATGAAGGTGGTGGCCAGCCTCTCCGACGCGCAAAAGGGACAGTTCGAAACCTTCTCGCGCCAGCTGGAGACGCTGCTCAAGCGCTTTGACGATCTGCTGCTACGCCAGGAGGGGGTGAAGCGCGAGATGGAACTGAAGCTGAAAGAGATCCGCGAAACGGTGGAGGGACGCCTCGTCCGCCTGCAGGAGGATAACAACAAAAAACTGGAGGAGATGCGGAAGACCGTCGACGAAAAGCTGCAGGAGAGCGTCGAGCGGCGTTTCAACGACTCCTTCCGCCTCATCAACGAGCGCCTGGAGGCTGTCCACAAGGGACTTGGCGAGATGCAGTCGCTGGCCGCCGGCGTGGGCGACCTGAAGAAGGTGCTCACCAACGTCAAGGCGCGCGGGACGTTCGGGGAGGTGCAGCTGGGCGCCATCCTGGAGCAGGTGCTGTCGCCCGAACAGTACGTCCGCAACGACCACCCCGGCGACGACCGCAAGGTGGTGGAGTACGCCATCAAGCTGCCGTCCAAGGGCAACGACGGCGAACAGGTGCTGCTGCCGGTGGATTCCAAGTTTCCCGTGGAGGATTACCAGCGACTGCTGGAGGCCTACGAGGGCAACGGCGAGGCCGTGGAGGGGTGCCGCAAACAGTTCGAGGGTGCGGTGAGAAGCTGCGCCAAGGATATCAGCGAGAGGTATATCCACCCGCCGCGGACGACCGATTTCGCCCTTCTCTTCGTGCCCGCCGAGGGGTTGTACGCGGAGATCCTGCGTCGCCCCGGTTTCGCCGAGATGTTGCAACAGACTTACCGCGTGGTAGTGGTTGGGCCGACGAACCTCGTGGCTTTCCTCGGCAGTTTGCAGATGGGTTTCCGCACGTTAGCCATCGAAAAGCGCTCCAGCGAGGTGTGGGAGATCCTGGGTGCGGTGAAGACGGAGTTCGGGAATTTCGGCGCGATCCTCGGCAAAACGCGGAAAAAATTACAGGAGGCCACCAACGTCATCGATCAAGCCACCACCCGCACCCGCGTGATCGAGCGCAAGTTGCGCACGGTGCAAGAACTCCCGCCCTCCGAAACGGTGTCCCTGCTGGGGGAGGCAATTGCCGACGAGGGGATCTTTGGCGAAGGAACTCCCGGCGAGGAGGAGCAGGAAGAGTAACGAGAGGGGAAAGGGCAACCACAAGGGTTGCCCCTACGGCATGACATCCCCATGCATGCCATCCCGTCGGAATATGCTGTAGGGGCGCGCCTTGCGTGCGCCCTTTCCCGCGTATGCACCTCTCTAATATTGAT